>JBKJQC010000809.1:0-4785 GCA_046593995.1 Polyangiales bacterium | reverse complement strand
ACACGGCGGACGGCGGCACGTTCGTCCTCGACACGAGCGTCGATGCCGCCGCCACCTACGGGTGTAGCGCCGATCTACGGAGCGTGATCGACGCGACCGGGAAGGTCGTGAAGACCTGCGCAGCCTCCGAGGGGTGCAGCGGGGGCACCTGCGTCGAGGCGTGCGCCGCCGCCGGGAACAGCCGCGGCAACGTCGGCTGCGAGTTCCGCGTCGCGACGCCGCCTGCCTATCAGACGACGCTGCCTCCCTGCTTCGCCGTCGTGCTCGCGAACACATGGCCCGAGCCTGCGAGGATCTCCGTCGATCGCGGCGGCACCACGTTCGACGTCACGCAGTTCGGTCGCATCCCGGAGAACGGCAAGCCCGCCGCGCAGTGGAAGCCGATCCCCGCCACGGGCATCCCCGTAGACGAGGTCGCGATCCTCTTCCTCTCCGGCGACCCCGCGTCGGTCTTCCCCGAGAACGGCGTCGCGATGCGCTGCCCGGTGACGCCAGCGATCAACGCCTCGACGATGGTCGACGGGACGGGACGCGGCACGGCGTTCCACATCACGAGCAGCGCGCCGGTCAGCGGCTACGACATCCTGCCCTACGGCGGCGCGCGCTCGCACTTCCCGAGCGCCGAGCTCTTGTTCCCGACGAGCGCGTGGGACAAGAACTTCGTCGTCATCGCGACGCCGCCCGGATCGCACACGCCGCCCGGTCCGCTCTGGCTGCAGATCCTCGCCGGGAACGACGCGAGCTCGATCGCGGTCCTGCCCTCGGTCGACCTGCCTGCGACCGGCGCCTATCCCGCAGCGCCGAAGAACGCCGCGACGACGTTCGTCCTCGAGAAGGATCAGTATCTGCAGTGGCAGCTGCCGTCGTCGTCGAACGACCCGTCGGGCACCATCATCCAGGCGGACAAGAATCTCGCGGTGATGGCGGGCAATCGGTTCTTCCGCTTCCAACCGACGCCCGGCCCCGGCGGCGAGTCGACCCACCAACAGATCCTCCCCGTGCGCGCGCTCGGTCGCGAGTACGTCGCGGCGCCCTACGAGACGCGGCGGAAGGATCTGGTCGCGGAGGCGATCCACTATCGCATCGTCGGCGTCGCGGACGGCACCACGCTCATCTTCGATCCGCCGGTGAGCGGCGCACCGACGACGCTCGCGCGTTCGCAGGTCGCAGACTTCGTCGCGACCGGGCCGTTCCGCGTGTCGAGCCAAGACGCGAACCACCCGTTCGCGGCAGCGCAGATCATGGACACCGCAAACGTGACCGGCGGGAGCCGCCCGGGTGCGACCGCTCCCGGGTACGGCCCCGCGCTCGGGGACGAGGAGTTCGTGATCATGCTCCCGCCCGCGCAGTTCCTCTCGAAGTACGTCTTCTTCACCGACCCGGCCTACGCGACGACGAACCTCGCCGTCACGCGGCGAAAGGTCGCCGGTGCCTTCACCGATGTGAGCATCGACTGCCTCGGGATCATCGGTGGGTGGAAGCCGGTCGGCACGTCCGGGGAGTACGAGGTGACGACCGTCGATCTGGTGCGCGCGGACGTCTCCGTCGGGACCTGTCTCAACGGCCGGCACGTGGCCCAGAGCAGCGGTCCGTTCGGGATCGTCGTCTGGGGCCTCGACAGCTACTCGAGCTACGCGTACCCGGCAGGTGGGAACGCGGCCGCGCTCACCACGCTGGTCGTCGAAGCGAAACCGAAGTGAGTCGGATCGACGGCACTGGCTCGAGCGAGGAGCACCCACGATGAAGACGATCGCGATGGACGGGGGGGGCAAGAACGCGCTCGGCACGGTGATGATGACGTGGCTCCTCGCCGAGCTCGAGGCGGCGAACGGCGCGCCGGTGCTGCTCACCGGGACGGCCGACGCGTTCTCCGCCGGCCTCGATCTACGCGAGGTCGCGGGCCACGACGCGACGGGGATGCTGCACTATCTCACGCTTCTCGAGCGGTGCATGACCGCGCTGTTCCTCTACCCCGGGCCGACCGTGGCCGCGGTGAACGGCCATGCGATCGCGGGCGGCTGCGTGCTGACGCTCTGCTGCGATCACCGCGTGATGACGAGGAACGAGCGGTCGCGCATCGGCCTCAACGAGGTCGCGCTCGGGGTTCGTTTCCCGCCGCGCGTGATGGCGCTCGTGAAGCAGCGCGTACCGCAGCGACACCTCTCGGAGATCATCCTCGGCGCCGCGCTCTACCCGCCCGAGGCGGCGCTGCGACTCGGGCTCGTCGACGAGCTCGCCGACGACGTGATCGCGACCGGTACGGAGCGACTCGCGACCTTCGCCAAGCACCCGAAAGAGGCGTACGCGCTCGCCAAGGTCGATCTCCGGGGCACCGAAGACGATCTCTATCCGTCGGCCGCCCACGAGGCGCACCTGCGCGATCTCCTCGCGCCGTGGACCTCGATCGAGCTGAAGGATCGCGTCCAGGCGGTGCTCGCCCGTCGCTGACGTCCACAGGTCGAAAGAGAGTCCACGAGGAGACGGACCGCCGCGCATCTGGGGCCACCAGGCGCGACAGATCCTGCAGCTTCGCGAACGCTTCGACATCTGCCGCTCTCGAGACTGCGCTCGGCCACGCCGCGACGTATGGCGCCACGGACGCGCGCGCCGTCGAGCGAATCGTCGCGGCGCGATCGGCGAGGTGCGCACCGGGCCGCGCGACCTCACGGAGTACGACCGCGTCCCCGGCAGTCCGCTGCCGACGCGCACACCGAGCGATCGGCAAGGGCGCGCTCGTCGCGATCGACGGGCCGAGCGGCTCCTGCAAGCGCACGCTGCTCCAGCTCCTGGGCGCGCTCGATCACGCGACGAGCGGCACCGTGACGGTCGACGGCGTCAATCTCGCGACGTACGACGACGACGCGCGCACGAAGCTGCGACGCGATCGCATCGGGTTCGTCTTGCAGTTCTTCAAGCTGATGCCGACGCTGACGGCGCTCGAGAGGGGGCAGGAAGTCCAAGCCGCTCCTGGCGGATTGGGGGCAGGAAGTCCCAAGCCGCTCCTGGCGGATTCCAGAGTTCGAGTTGACAAAGGACCCAGTACCCGAAGTTCACAGCGGACGTTCTTCGTGGCTCGAAAAGGGCGCGGAAGCAGAGGGGCGTCTCTCGTGGCGACGGCGGATGTGGATGCGCCCTCGTCGGCAGGCGCGACACGTCTCCGGTGCTCGCAGGCGTGCTGTTGTTCCTGCTCCGACGCGCACGTTCGGCGCGCCGTCGCAGGGGTACCGCGACGACGTCGTCGTCGAATGTGTCCTTCCCGTCTGGAAGTAGTTGTTCGGCGGCTGAATGACAGACGGGCGTGGCCTCATCGGGGGGCCCGCTGACGCCGATTCCTCGCCAGCGCCGCGAGCAGCGCCGCGCGCCGTTGCTCGCTCTCCTCCGTCGGCGGCGCCGGCTCCTCCATGCGCGGGAACGCGAGCACGATCGTTCCCCCGAACGGCGCGAACACGCGCCGCAGCGTGTCGAGGCGCGGGCTCGCGTCCGGATCGTCCTCCAAGTTCGCAATCGCGCGCTGCGAGACCTTCACGGTGCGCGCGAACGTCGCGCGATCCATCCCGAGCACGGCACTGCGGAGTAGGCGCACGGCGTCGCCGAGGCGGAGCTCTCCGGTCCTGACCATCGCAGCGAGGTCATCGAGCAGCGCCTTGCGCTCGAGCGGGCGCAGTCGTGCGATCTCGTCTCGCTTGGTCGCGCGGCTCACAGGAGCCCCCAGCTGCGTAGCTTGCTCGCCGTGGCGCGCAGACCGAGCGCGGGATAGTTCATCGTCGCATCCGGCAGTCCCAGCGACGAGAGCAGGTCAGGCAGATCGACGAGCTTCGTCGCCAGCGCGGTCAAACCCTCCCGCAGGAACTCCTCCTCGCGGCCGAAGCTGCGCAGCACGGCGGACCAATCGATCTCGCCCTGCTCGAGACTGCGCCAGGTGGTCGTACGGATGATGCCTTCCGGATCCATCTTCATCGGCGCGAAGTCGAAGACAGGGGCGAGCCGAGTGCTGGTCTTCGTCTTGAGGATTGCGGTGTTCCGACCATGGTTGTCGGTGTTACCAAACACCACGTCGAGGAGATCCCGCTTCAGATAGTCGCGCAAGGTGTCCCGGAACTCGCCGCTCACGTGGAGGCGCAGCGCCTCGAGCACCGCCTGGTGCGTGAGGAAAGCCCCCGGTTCGCTTCCGAGCAGCGAGTAGATCGACTCGACGCCGAGGCGAACCTCGCGTCCGTCGCGCCGCTCGACGTCGAAGCGCGGCAGCCAGAGGCTCGGTCCGCGCTCGCTCTCGAGGAGGAACATTTCCTCGACGGGCGCTGTCGGGACACCGAGCGCGGCGAGCGCACGGTAGTAGACGTATTCGGAACGAAGGATCACGCGATCGGTCTCCGATCGTTCGTTCCGCGCGAATTTTACGAGGTAGTGGCGATCGGGGCACGCCGGATCGTCCTGCCACGTATCGATCCAGACCTCGTCAGCGTCACTCACACGCAGCAAGAGCTTCGGCGATTCGCCGCCCGCGCCGGTCGCGCCACCGATCTGCGCGCCGTGATGGGCGGCGTACTCGAGGAAGTCATGCTCGCGATCGAGCACCGCGCGCTTCGGGAACCGCAGCGGCGATCCCGGCTGCTTCGGCGGAACGGCCTCCTTCACGCGCAGGTTTCCGATCGGCGCGATGGTGCACTCGCGCAGCAAACGGAAGGCGTGCGTCTCGGCGCTCGACAGGCCCAGCCGCCGAAGCCACCACGCGCGCGCGCTCCCGAGCGGTCTGATGTCGTCGAGGAACGCCGGCCACCGCTGCGT
>JBKJQC010000798.1:0-3803 GCA_046593995.1 Polyangiales bacterium | reverse complement strand
CGACAGCCGGTCCGCTCGCGTCAGCTCTCGGATACCATCACGAGAAGGACGCATTCCGGAGGTCGCATGGGCGCACAGGTAGAGGCGAGGGGACCCGATCTCGTGACCGAAGGCGTCGCGGTGTCGGACCTCGCCGGTGGTGCGATCGTCGTGGGACGCGTGGGCACGGAGCCGGTGCTCGTCGTGCGACAGGGGGACGATCACTACGCGATCTCCGCGACGTGCTCGCACTACGGGGCACCGCTCGTCGACGGCATCATCGACTCCGGGACGATCCGTTGTCCGTGGCACCACGCGCGCTTCGATCTGCAGACGGGCGAGGCGATCGGACCGCCGGCGCTGTCGGCGATCGCGTGCTTCTCGCTCGAGCGTCGAGAGGGGCGGCTCCACGTGCTCGGGCGCTCCAACGAGAGCGCGCGCGGTCCCGGCGGCAACCCGTGTCGGACGTTGTCCGCCGCGTCGCTCGCACCGAAGAGCGTGGTGATCGTCGGCTCCGGTCCGGCGGGCGCGTCCGCTGCCGAGATGCTCCGTCGCGAGGGGTACAAGGGCCCGATCACGATGCTCGGCGCGGAGTCCGCTGCTCCGGTCGATCGCCCGAATCTCTCCAAGGACCATCTCGCCGGGAACGCCCCGGAAGAGTGGCTCCCGCTCCGCGACGACGCCTTCTACAAAGCGCATCGCATCGTGCTCCGCCGCGGGACACGCGCGCTGACGCTCGACCCACTGTCGAAAAAGATCGGGCTCGACGACGGCGCCACGATCGAGTTCGACGCGCTCCTCCTCGCGACCGGCGCGACACCGCTCCACCTCTCGATTCCCGGAGCGGAGACGGCGCTCGTCCTCCGCACCCTCGACGACGCCAAGGCGATCGTCGCCCGCGCGACCAAGGGCGCGCGCGCCCTGGTGATCGGCTCCTCGTTCCTCGGCCTCGAGGCCGCAGCGTCACTCACCGCGCGCGGCGTTTCAGTGACGGTCGTCGGACGCGAGCAGCTGCCCCTCGCGCGCGTGCTCGGGCCGGAGCTCGGCGCGCTGATCCGCGACGTGCATGTCGCGAAGGGGACGGTCTTCCACCTCGACCGGACGCCGACGGCGATCGAGGCCGGGGGCGTCACGCTCGACGACGGTACGCGCGTCGAGGCGGACTTCGTCCTGGCCGCGATCGGCGTTCGCGCGGACACCACGCTCGCCGAGCAGGCGGGCATCGCCGTCGATCGCGGCATCATGGTCGACGAGTTCTTCCGCACGACCGCAGCGTTCGTCTGGGCCGCGGGCGACGTCGCGCGCTTCCCCGATCGCCGCACCGGCGAACGCGTGCGCATCGAGCACTGGGTCGTCGCCGAGCAGCAGGGACACGCCGCCGCGCGGAGCATGCTCGGACGCGGCGAGCCGTACTCGGCGGTGCCCTTCTTCTGGAGCGCGCACCACGACGTCACGATCGCGTACGTCGGACACGCCGACACCTGGGACCGCATCGACATCGCGGGGGACCTGCAAGCCCGCGACTGCGCGCTCGCCTACCGCCGCGCCGGGAAGACCCTCGCCATCGCGACGATCGGCCGCGACCGCGACGCCCTACGCGCCGAGTCAGCGCTCGAGAGCGGCGACGAAGGTGCGCTGCGACGGCTGGTTCCGGGCTGACTCGCACGCTGACTCACGCGAGCGCGGCGCGCGCGCTCACGGCAGCGTCAGGATGATCCCGGACTGCTCGCCCTGACGGCGACGCTCGCCTTGACCGTGGTGCCGTCCTTCGACGCGGTCATCCGCCGCGATCCCATCGGCGACTTTTCCTTCGCGTCGATGGTCCACCCCGCCTCCTCGAGGAGCTTCTCGAGCTCGTCGGCGACCTCGTCGCGCGCACGCGGGACTTCGTACATGAAGATCTTACCGCCGCCGCCGGGAGCGTTGCTCTTCGAGCCAGCGTCTTTGGGCAGCGGGAAGCCGAGCGGGCCTTCGACGTACTTTTTCTTCTTCTTCGGCGCCTCGTCCTCGTCGTCCGAAGGCTTCTTCTTCTTCTTCTTCGTCGTCGGCGTGTCGTCGTCCTCTTCCACGGACGCCTTCTTCTTCTTCTTCGGCTCGTCATCCCCTTCCGTCGCGGCGGACTTGCTCGAGTCCCTGCACGCCATCGGCAGCGCGAGCGTGAGCGCGAGGAGGAGGACACCGTCGCGCGCAAGGGAATGCATCACCACAGCCATATCACGCAGCGCTCCGCTATCATCCGACCCCATGAAGACCAACGGCTGGGCCGCATACGATGCGAAGTCACCTCTCCGTGCCTATGCGTTCGAGCGACGTGCGCTCCGTGAGGACGATGTCGCGATCGAGATCACGCACTGCGGGGTCTGTCACTCGGACCTCCACCAGGCGAGGAACGAGTGGGGTGGCTCGAGCTATCCGATGGTACCGGGGCACGAGATCGTCGGCCGCGTCACCGCCGTCGGCCCGAAGGTCACCAAGATGAAAGTCGGGGATCTCGCCGGCGTCGGCTGCATGGCCGACTCCTGCCGCACTTGCAGCGCCTGCAAGGAGGGCCTCGAGCAGTACTGCGAGCGCTTCCCGACGATGAGCTACAACGGCGTCGACAAAGACGGCACGACCACGCAGGGGGGCTACTCGACGAACTACGTCGTGACCCAGGACTTCGCGCTGAAGATCTCCGGCAAGCTGCCGCTCGAGCGGATCGCGCCGCTGCTCTGCGCCGGGATCACGACGTGGTCGCCTCTCAAGAAGTGGGGGGTGACCAAGGGCTCGAAGGTCGGGGTGCTCGGCCTCGGCGGCCTCGGGCACATGGCCGTCAAGCTCGCGAACGCGCTCGGCGCCGAGGTGAGCCTGCTCAGCTCCTCCGCGAAGAAGAAGGACGACGCCACCCGCCTCGGCGCGCACGACTTCCTCGTCCACAGCGACGACGCCGCGATGAAGAATCGCGCGCGTCACTTCGATCTCTTGCTCGACACGGTCTCGGCCCCGCACGACCTCGCGAAGTTCATCGAGCTCGTGAAGCGCGACGGCGCGATGGTGCTCCTCGGCGCCCCCGACAAGCCGGCGGTGCTCCCGGCGTTCCCGCTCATCATGCAGCGCCGCGCGATTGCCGGGTCGCTGATCGGCGGCATCGCCGAGACGCAGGAGATGCTCGATTTCTGCGCCGATCACGAAATCGGCGCCGACGTCGAGGTCATCCCGGCGCAGCAGATCGACACCGCCTACGAGCGCATGCTGAAGAGCGACGTGCGCTATCGCTTCGTGGTCGACGCGAACAGCCTGCGCTGATGCCCACCGGCCGCGCCCTCCCGACGCGCCGCGCGCCCACGCGCCAGCTCGACTGCGAGAGCTGCGGCGCGTGCTGCGTGAACCCCGACGAGAACCGCGCCGAGGGGTACGTGCACTACGTCGAGGTGCGCGACACGAAGCTGCTCACGAAGAAAGATCTGGTGAAGAAGCTCGTGGTCCTCGACCCCGCCGGCGTGCCCCATCTTCGCCTCGACCCCTCGACCCACCGCTGCCTCGCCCTCGAAGGAAAGCTCGGCCAACGCGTGCGCTGCACCATCTACGCGCTGCGCCCGAAGGGCTGCCGCATGCTCGAACCCGGCGATGCGCGGTGCCTCGTGGCCCGCAAAGAACGCGGGCTCGAGTAGCTCGCGCGTGTAGACGATCGTCCGCGGGCGGCGTCAGCACCGCGCGGTCGCGCGCGAGCGCAGCAAACGGAAGGCGTGCGTCTCGGCGCTCGACAGGCCCAGCCGCCGAAGCCACCACGCGCGCGCGCTCCCGAGCGGTCTGATGTCGTCGAGGAACGCCGGCCACCGCTGCGT
>JBKJQC010000699.1:0-30753 GCA_046593995.1 Polyangiales bacterium | reverse complement strand
GCTGACGCGCGAGCTGGTGCGCGTAGTCGATGGGCGCCGGCATCAGGTTGGGCGTCTCGTCCGTCGCGTAGCCGAACATGAGGCCCTGATCGCCGGCGCCCTGCTCCTTGAACATGCCTTCGCCCTCGGTCACTCCCTGGGAGATGTCCGCGGACTGCTTGTCGATCGCCGCGAGCACCGCGCAGGTGTTCGCGTCGAAGCCCATCGAGGAGTCCGTGTAGCCGATCTCGCGGATGGTCTCGCGGATGACGACCGGGAGGTCGATCCACGCAGTCGTCGTGACCTCGCCCGCGACGACGGCCATGCCGGTCTTCACGAGGGTCTCGCAGGCGACGCGCGCCTTCTTGTCCTGGGCGAGGATGCCATCGAGCACCGCGTCGCTGATCGCGTCACAAATCTTGTCCGGATGTCCCTCGGTCACGGACTCCGAGGTGAACTGGTAGCGGCTCATCGACTGTGTTTCTCCTCTTTCGCGGGCGCTCTCGGGTACCAGCGTTGCAGGGGGCAGCCCCGACGACGCCCGATCTCTCTCTCGTCGAGATCGGCGGTCCGTCATTCCGAGGGCGGCGCACGACTACGTGAGCGGCCGACGGTGCACCTTCACAGGGTGCGACGTTCCGCGCATCTCTACGATCCACCGGTGCTCGAGTCAACGTCGACGGAAGGTCTCGACGGCAGATATCTCGCGCTCGACAGAGGCCGCCGCGCGGCGAAAGGGCGTACGCACCGTGGCTCGGTGTCACGGTCCCGGCCCCGCACCCGAGGGCGCGACACCGAGCCCGACGAGGAAGACCTCGTAGCTCACGGTACGGACGCCCTCGGGTCGCAGCACGCGCTCCTCGCCGAACATCGTGCGGATGCGCTTCCGGAGCTCGACGATCTCTTCGCTCATGAACAGCTTCGCCACCCACGCCCCGTCCTTGGCGAGCCAGGCGTCCGCGACGTCGAGCGTCCGCGAGACGAGCTCGGCGCTGCGTGCCTGATCTGCGAACGTCGTCCCGGTCGTGGCCGGCGCCATGTCCGAGACCACGACGTCGTAGGGCGCGCCCTCGAGGAGAAACCGCTCGACCTCTGCCGAGGGGGTGAGCGCGTCGCCTGCCATCGCCTTCGCGTTCGGCGGCAGCGCGATCTCGAGCGGCGTGAGATCCACGCCGCGCACGAGCCCACGCGGCCCGACCTTCTTCGCCGCGTAGAGGAGCCACGAGCCCGGCGCGCACCCGAGATCGAGCACGCGCTGCCCCTGCGCGAAGAGCTTGCAGCGCCGATCGATCTCCTCGAGCTTGTAGACCGAGCGCGCGGGATACCCCTCGGACTTCGCCTTCTGCGTGAAGGGATCCGGCTTCGCATAGGGGTTCCCGCGTTTTCCTCGACCGCTCATCGTCGCTCCTGCCGTTCGCGTACTTCGCGGGTGGGCTCCGCCGTGCCGGGCCGCGTGCTGGGCGGCAGGGTCGACGCCCTCTTCTCGGACGCTCCCTTCTCGGATGGAGGATGCGAGCTGCGCCCGGGGCGATCGGCGAGCAGGGGCATCGAGTCGTTCTGGACGTTCGCCGGCAGGAACACGCTCACCACCGTCCCCTCGCCGGAGCGGCTCTTGATCGCGAGGAAGCCGCCGTGCGCGGTGACGATGCGATCACAGATCGCGAGGCCGAGCCCGGTGCCCTCCGGGCGCGTGGTGAAGAACGGCGTCCCGGCGCGCGAGCGGACCTGCGTGTCCATGCCCTCGCCGGTGTCGCCGATGTCGACGGTGACGCCCGGGACACCGTCCTCGGAGCTCGCGTTCGCGCGCACCGTCAGCGTGCCGCCGTTCGACATCGCCTGACACGCGTTCTGCACGAGGTTGTCGAAGACCTGCCGTAGCATGTTGGCGTCGCCGAAGACCGAGCTCTCGGACTCGAGCGCGACCTCCGTGTCGAGACGGATGTTCGGCCGCACGCGCGCGAGCTCGAGGGCTCGATCGAGGAGCGCATCGAGCTCGAGGAGCTGACGCTCGACCTGGAGCGGCCGCGCGTAGCGGAGGAGATCGCCGACGAGTCGGTTGAGACGGTCGGTCTCCTCTTGCAGGATCGAGAGCAGCGTGTGGCGATCGTCGGCCGAGAGGCCCTCGCGCCGGAGCCCGGCCACCGCGTTCGAGATGATCGCGAGCGGATTCCGCACCTCGTGCGAGATGACCGCCGCGAGCTCGCCGACGAGCGCGAGCTGCTCCTTGCGCACGAGCTCTTCCTGGGCCGCGCGCAGCTCCTCGTAGGCGCGACGGAGCTGCTTCGCGCGACGTCGCAGCTCGGCGCCCTTCTTCGTGAGCTCGTCGGAGACTCGTTCGTGCCGCGCGAGCAGCGTGTACGAGAGACCGAACGCAAAGGCCGAGAAGCCGTGCTCCGACAGATAGATCGAGCGATGGAGGCTCTCGACCACGAGCACGTCGTTGATCGCCGTCGCGAGGAGGATGATTCCGCCGAGGCACGCGAGCAGCGCCTCGCGCTTGCCACGAAGATACGCGCGCACGAGGAGCGCGAGCGTCCCGCCGATGCCGAGCAGGAAGAGCAGATCGACCACGATTCGCGCGGGTCCGGGGTCGAAGCGATGGTGCTTGAACGCGACGCCGAAGGCCGTCATCGACTGCGCGCTCACGGTGGTGAGGTGCGTCAGGCCGAGCGCCGTCGCGAGCACGATCACCACCATCCCTGCGTACGCCGCGACGAGCACGCGTACGCGCATCCGCTGTTCGAGCTCGGCGTACATCACCGAGACGTGCACGATCAGAGCGACGGCCGGTCCCGCGAAGAGCTGACCGCGGCTCCCCCAGCGCGCCGCTTCGACGGGGTCGAGCAGGTGGCATTGCTGCGCGTTGCAGAACGCGTAGCCGCCGACGAGCACGCAGGCGGTGGCGAAGGTCGCGTACTCCGAGCCTCCGTCCGGTCGCCGCGAGGCGAGGATCGCGAAGAACACGGCGAGCAGCACGTAGACGACGCACCAGCTGAACGCCGCACCCGCGAGGAGGTCCATGTTTCGATCGGGTGAGAGCGGTCTCTCAGGCGGGGGTCGGCTCGCGCAGACCGAGCTCTTTCATCTTCAGCTGCAGACCCTTGCGGGAGATCTTCAGGAGGCGCGCGGCGCGCGTGACGTTGCCGCTCGTCTGCTGGAGTGCGCGGACGATGAGGTCACGTTCGAGGCGCGCCATCGCGGCGCGGACCTGCTCCCGGAGGCCCCCCTCGGCGTGCACGGCGGCGCCTTCGGCGTTGATCGGCGAGGCCGTTCCAGGGATCGGCGTGTGCGACGGGCGCCCTTCGCCGCGGACCTCCGGCGTGAGATCCTTCACCCCGATCCGCGCGTCGTCGCAGAAGAGCACCGCGCGCTCGATGACGTTCTCGAGCTCGCGGATGTTGCCCGGCCAAGGGTACGCGACGAGCTTCACCATCGCCTCGGCGGTGCACCCTTCGATCTTCTTCCGCAGTCGGCCGTTGAACTTGTGGAGGAAGTGGTCGACGAGGAGCGGGATGTCACTCGTGCGCTCACGCAGCGCGGGCAGATGGATGGGGACGACGTTCAGTCGGTAGAACAGATCCTCGCGGAAGTTCTGCTTCGTGAGCATGTCCTTCAGGTCGCGGTTCGTCGCGGTCACGAGCCGCACGTCGACCGAGATCGTCTTGATCCCGCCGACGCGCTCGAACTCGCTCTCTTGGAGCGCGCGGAGCAGCTTCACCTGCATCTCCACGGGGATCTCGCCGATCTCGTCGAGGAAGAGCGTGCCCCCGTGCGCGAGCTCGAACTTCCCGGGCTTGCTCGTCACGGCGCCGGTGAAGGCACCGCGCTCGTAGCCGAACAGCTCGGACTCCATCAGATCTTTGGGGATCGCCGCGCAGTTGAGCCGGATGAACGGCTTGTCCTTGCGGGAGGAGCTCTCGTGGAGGGCGCGTGCGACCAGCTCCTTGCCGGTGCCGCTCTCGCCGGTGATGAGGACCGAGGTCGGCGTGTCCGCGACCTTCTCGATGATCGAGTAGACCTCTTGGATCTGGGAGCTCTGGCCGATGATGCGGAAGCGACCCTTCGCCGCGGCCATGCCGGCCACCGTCGCCTCGGCGGCCGGCGCGCTCAGCTCGGCGCCCGCGAGATCGCGCGTCTTGAGGGCCTTCGCGACGATGCGACGGAGCTCGTCCTTGTCGAACGGCTTCGTGATGTAATCGAACGCGCCGAGCTTGAGGGCCTCGACCGCGGTGTCGACCGTGCCGTGCGCCGTGATCATCACGACCGGTCGCTCGGGATCGTCGGCGAGCGCCCAGCGCAGGAGCTCCATCCCGTCGACGCGCGGCATGCGCAGGTCGGTGATCACGAGGTCGATGTGGTGCTCCGCCAGGAACTCCTTGGCGGCCTCGCCGTCCTCCGCGGTGTGGACCTCGTAGCCGTCGCGGGCGAGCTGGTGGACGAGGACTTTCCGGAGGTTCGCCTCGTCGTCCACGACCAGGACTTGTTTGTGCTCGGGCAGCATGTCTTCCTCCCCGGGATCGCGGGAAGCCTGCATCATCGCATGGAGCGTCCGCTGCCGGGCGTTTCGCGGCGCGGCACAGGTGTGGTACCTCTCGCGTCATCTCTCGTGCCCGCTCCCCACGCTCACCCCTCGAGGCGAGCGTGAACCCGCGCACGAGGCTTTTGGGGAGCCCCGTCCGCATGCGCCATCGCAGCTCGCTCGTTCCTTGGCTCTTGGTGCTCACGACCGGCGTCGGTGGCCTCGGCCTCGGTCCGCTCCTCTCCGGAATGGAGCGGCGCGCGCTGGCGCAGTCGAGCAGCGAGCCCGGCTGGCCGCCCCCCGAGGGGACGGCGTGCAAGCCCAGCAAGAGCGACGACGAAGAGGCGCAGACGCTGTTCAAGCTCGCCGTCAAAGCCGAGGAGACCTCGAACTACCCGGACGCGATCAAGTACTACAAGGACGCATACAAGCGCGCCTGCAACCGGCACCTGATCCTCAAGAACCTCGGTCGCGTCTACGAGAAGGACGCGCAGTACGCCGCCGCCGTCGAGTCCTACAAGCTCTATCGCGTGCGGGGGAAGCCCACCGGTGACGAGCTCGATCAGATCGATCAGAAGATCGCCAACCTGAGCAAGAAGGTCGGCGGCGGATCCGACACCGCGCCCACGACGACAGCGAGCGCCGCGCCCACGACCACCACCACGTCGACGACCACCAGCGAGCCGACGGTCACCGCAGCCCCGACGTCCACCGCGCCTCCTCCGACGACGTCGGGCGGGCCGGGGGTCGTTCCGTGGGTCGTGGCCGGCGTCGGCGGCGTGCTCCTGATCGGCGGCGGCATCCTCTGGATCACGTCGAACTCGACGGTGAGCGCGAAGCAGGAAGAGTTCGACGGCCTCTCGTGCGGCAGCAAACCGAACCCGAACGACCTCGGCGCCTGCACGACGATCGCGGACGACGGCTCGAGCGCCAAGACTACGCGGACCATTGGTGCGGTCGTGGCGGGCGTCGGGTTCGGCGTGGCGGTTGGCGGCGTCATCTGGGCGCTCACCGCAAAGGGCGGCGACCAGAAATCGGCGAAGGCCAAGACGTGGCAGCTGACCTCCGGCCCCGGCCTCGCAGGGATCGGCCTCGTCGGTACGTTCTAGAGGCCTAGAGCGACAAACGGTTCGAAGACCCGAGAAACCACGGAGGCACGGAGACACGGAGGCACACGGAGGTCGGGCATTGCTGCCGCGCGCCTGCCTCGACGTCTCGGCCGCCATGGCCGCGCCGACCTCATGGCGTCGATCGGTAGACCTCTGGATCCTCCGTGCCTCCGTGCCTCCGTGTTCAATCTGGCGTGCGCAAACCATCGGCGCTCTAGCCGTCGGCGGCGGTGACGGCCACACTAGGGGCATGCGACGCATGATCGTGTTCCTGGTCTCGAGCGGCCTCGCCGGTTGCAGCGCCGACGGAGGCGCGTCGAACGAGACGGCGAGCGACGCCGGTGCCGACGTCGCCAGCGCAGACACCAGCGCGACCAACGACACCGGATCGAGCGACACAGGTGGCGCGACGAGCAACGACGTCGGCTTCGCGGTGGACGTCTCCGCAGACTCGGGACCGCCCACGTCTCCGGTGCGCAAGATCCCGGGGCTCGTCTCCATCACGTACTACGAGCGCTCGGGCGGAACGGCTCCGACGGCGTACACGTTCACCGTCGATGGTCCGGAGATGACGACGTACATCCCGACGCTCAGCGACACCGCGCGCGACATCAAGGGCGTGCAGAGCGAGCTCTACGACGTCTACTACTCGAACGAGTCCGGCGACTTCGAGCTCGACGGACGCTACCTGACCATCTCCGGCGTCTTCGCGTACGCGCTCCCCGCCGGCGGTGGGCTGAACCTCGCCGAGATCGTGCTCGACTACTCCGGCGGCGTGAAGGAGTACGGCAACTACGTCGCGAGCTTCAAGGCGCTCGGCGACAACGCGGTGCCGGCGAGCGTCAGCGCGTGCATCGACGGCGATCTGCAGACCAACACGACGATGGGCAACACCATCGGCACGACCGAGCGCCTGCGGATCACGCTCGGATTCAAGTCGTCGTCCGGCCCCCCCAAGTAGACCGGCGCAGGGCGAGCTCGGCCGTCGGCGACTCGGCGGTCGTTCGACATCCACACGTCCGCGTGCGACAGGGACGGGGCGATGTCCGGTAGCCGTCCTGCCCTTCCGTTCCTAGACGCGGTCAAGCGGTCGATCCTCGTGTTCGACGGCGCGATGGGGTCGCTCCTCTACGAGCGCGGCGTCTTCGTCACGCAGAACTTCGAGCAGCTGAACGTCACCCGTCCCGACGTCGTCCGTCGCATCCACGCCGACTACCTCGAGGCGGGGGCGCAGGTCCTCCAGACCAACACCTTTGGGGCGAACCGCGTCTCGCTCGAGCGGCACGGGCTCGTCGGTGAGGCCCGTTCGTTGAACCTCGCCGGCGCCCGCATCGCGCGCGAGATCGCGGGGGAGCACGCGTACGTGGCCGGCTCGATCGGGCCGACCGGCCTCGTCCCGGGTGTCTCCGCGGAGTGGGACGACAAGGCGATCGAGGACATGTTCGCCGAGCAGGCGGCGGCGCTCGCCGAGGGCGGGTCGGATCTGCTGGCGCTCGAGACCTTTCGTCACCTCGACGAGCTGCAGCTCGCCGTCAGGGGCGCGCGTCGTGGCGCCCCCGGTCTGCCGATCCTCGCGATGGTCACCTTCGACGCGTCGGGCACCGTCGCGGACGGCTCCGAGCCGGAGAAGGTCGCCGAGCGCGTGCGCGCGATGGGCGTCGACGCGCTCGGGATCAACCATGGAGACGGACCGCAGCTCGCCCTCGCGATGGCCGAGCGGATGGGCGGCGTCGATCTCCCGCTGTGCGTCCAGCCGAACGCCGGGCTCCCGCGCACCATCGACGGCCGACAGCTGTACATGGCGACGCCCGAGTACTTCGACGTCTTCGCGCGGCGGATGATCCAGGCGGGCGCGCGCATGGTCGGCGGATGCTGCGGGACGACGCCGGAGCACGTGCGCTGGATGGCGAAGTCGGCGCGCATGCTCGGCGGCTCGACGAGCCCGGTGGTCGCGGTGAAGCCACGCATGCCGTCCGACGCGCCGGTCGGCGTCGCCCCAGTCGCGCTCGCGCAACGGAGCGAGCTCGCGCGCAAGATCGCCGAAGGGAAATTCGTCGTCTCCGTCGAGGTGAATCCCGCGCCGGGCCTGAACCCGAAGCCGGCCCTCGAAGCGGCGAAGATGCTCCTCGCGAACGGCGTCGACACCGTCAACGTGGCCGACGGTCCGCGCGCGATGGCGCGCATGTCGAACCTCGCGTTCTGCGCGCTCCTCCTCCGCGACTACGGGATCGATCCGATCATGCACGTCTGCGGACGTGACCGAAATCTCCTCGCGCAGATGGCGCACCTCCTCGGCGCGCACGCGATGGGGCTCCACAACCTCGTCGTCATCACGGGCGATCCGCCCAAGGTCGGCGACTACCCGGAAGCGACCGCCGTCTACGATCTCGACTCGATCGGCCTCCTCCAGATGGCGTCGACGATGAACCGCGGGATCGATCCCGCCGGCAAGCCGCTCGCCGGAGGCAAGACGCAGTTCCTCTGCGCCACGGGCTTCGAGCCTGGCGCACCCGATCTCGACAAGGAGATCAAGCGACTCGAGCTGAAGCGCGCGGCCGGCGCGGACTTCGTGATGACGCAGCCCGTGTTCCAGGAGGAGCTGCTCGTCTCCGTGCTCGAGCGCATCGCGCACCTCGAGATGCCCGTGCTCGTCGGGGTGCTGCCGCTCGTGAGCTACAAGAACGCCGAGTTCCTCCACAACGAGGTCCCCGGCATGCAGATCCCGGAGCCAATCCGCGAGCGCATGCGCAAGGCCACTCCCGGCGCCGAGGCGCGCAAGGAGGGGATCGCCATCGCACGCGAGATGCTCTTCAGCGTGCGCCACCGCGTGCAGGGCGCCTACCTGATGCCGCCCCTCGGCAAGTACGAGCTCGCGCTCGAGGTCCTCGACGGCCTCAAGCGCGACTAGCCGCTCTCACCGAAGGAGACGCCCGCCGCTCACGGGCAGGGCCGCGGCGCCGCGGGGAGGCTCGCGGTCCCTTCTGGCGCGGAGACTTGCACGGCTTCGAAGCCGAAGCCGATCGACACGGAGTCGCAGGTGCGATCCAGCGCCTGCAACTGTGGCGCCCCCGCGACCAGATCGGCGGCCCCGCGGAAGATGTCGTGTATCGCCGTCTCGAGGGCGCTACCGCACGCGCCGAAGGACGGGGACAGCACGCGGAAGGTGGCGTACAAGTCATCGATCTTGGAGCTGCCTGCGAGCGTGCCGAGGGTACCGTCGGCGAGCTTCATGCGGATGACCAGCGACTCCATCGGAACCATGGACAGGTGGGCAGCAAACAGCCAAGGCCAGGGCACGATCGTCTTCGGTTGATGCAAGGGACCGCTCACCCAGATGCCGTTGCTGACGAAGCCTTGCGCGAACTGGATCTTCGCGGTCGTCCCGGACTCGATCGATGTGGGATCGATCGGCCACTTCGCGGTGTCGACGAAGCCGCTGGTGCTCACGCCGGCGTCGCCTCCGCGCGGGCCCGCCACGTAGAGTGCACCCGGCGCTGGGCCGTCATAGCCGTTCCACTCGACGGCCAGCATCCACGTGCCCTTCTGCTGGGCAATCTGCTCGTTCGCCTGTTGCTCGTGCGCGGAGTTCGGGAAGCTCGAGAGGGCCGGCAATATCATCTTCCCGAAGTTGTTGTCGATGCCCGAGGTACCGTCCACGTACACGCTGTCGTTCCTCGACTGCGCGGTTCGCGTGCAGGTGTTCGCCGACGTCGTGGTCGACGCACGTACGTCCAGATCGACGCCGTAGTCTTTCCACGCGTTGGTGTCGTCAGCGCCCTCGCGGGTGCGCCCGCCGTAGTGCACCGTTTGCACGACGTACCAGCGCTTCGTCTTGGGCGGTGCGTCGGGTGGACCGAAGTCGGCGGTATCGGGCCCGCCAGTGTCCCCCGCGTCGCTCGAAGCGTCGCCCACCGCATCGGCGAGGGAAGAGTCCGTCGTGCTCGTCTCACTCGCGGTCGAGTCGATGGTGGTCGAGTCGCTGGCATTCGAGTCGCTGGCATTCGAGTCGAACACGCTCGAGGCGTCCGCCGCGCTCGTGTCGGTCGTGGCGTCCTCGACGCCGGGCGGGGTCGCGTCCGCCGAAGACCCGCAACCGAAGAAGCAAGCTGCGAGCAGGATCACCGAATGCCGCATCCGGGAACGGTACACCGATCTCACCCTGATTCGCGGTCCGAGTTCGTGACCACGAGCCGCAAACATCGCGGCGGAAGCGGCGAGTCTCAGCTGCCTCCGGCTGGAGCGTCACTTGCGTGAACAAGCTCGCGACCTACGATCCGTGCGCGCTGCCGGTGCTGACCGCGGCCGAGTGCGCGCCGATTCGCCAGGAAGGGTGCGTCCGCACCTCGACGGCGTTCCTTGCTCCGACGTGAGCCGGTACGCTCGTCGGCGACGGAACCGACTACCTACGTTCCACGCATTTTCGAGAGTCGAGCGCGGGGAGATGGGGCGAGATGAGATTGTCGAGCACGCAGGCGTTCTTGAAATTCGTGTGTCTGGTGTCTTGTGCGATCGCAGCGTGTGGCGGTGAGCCTCGGGCCATCGCGCCGACACCGGCCGCGAAGTCGCCCTCGGTGCCGGTGGCCTCCTCCGCGGCGGCCGCGCTGCCCCCCACGGACACGACACCCACCGTGCGCACGGACGCACAGAAGACGCGCGACGCCGTGCTCGCGGCGAAGGTCGCGCCGATCGTCGATGCGTTCGTCAATTACGGTGCGCAGCTGTCCCCAGACGGAAAGAGCGTCCTGTTCCTCTCCAGTCGTGGCGGTACCCCCGAAGCCTTCGTGGCCGACGCGAGCAAGCCTTCTTCGAACGCGACGAAGGTCGTCGCGGGCCCCGAGCGCGTCGCCGAGGCGAGCTGGTCGCGCGATGGCAAATGGAGCGTGTTCCGTCGCGACACGGGCGGTGACGAGAACTTTCGTCTCCATCGCGTCAAACCGGACGGCTCCGCGCTCGCCGAGATCACGCCCGGCGACGTGCTTCATCGCGACGAGGCACTGCTACCGCGGAACAAGCCCGACAGCGTGGTGTTCACCGCACGAGGCACGACGTCTCCCGAGACGTCGTTCAGCGTGACGAAGATCTCGGGCGGTGCTCCGACGGTGGCGTTCAAGGATCCCGGGCCGTCGTTCGGCGTCGCCGTGACGCGCGATGGCGCTCGTGCGCTGATGATTCGCTTCGTCTCGCCCACCAATCAGATCCTCTTCGAGGTCGATCTGGGGAAGGGGAGCGCCAAGCGTGTGTATCCGGCCGAAGGGAAGTCTGCGGGCGTCACGGTCGCAAAGTACTCCGCCGACGACAAGCGGATCTTGTTCGCGACCGACCAGGGCGGCGAATCGACGGCCCTCCTCGCCTTCGACGCGGCGAGCTCCCACGAGGTCGCGCGCTACGTCGTCGATCGCCCGGCCACCGCCGGCGTCGCCGGCATGTCCGTGTCGCCGCGCGGCGACCGCATCGCGATCGCGCTCGACGCGGGGAACCACACGCAGCTGCGCGTCCTCGATGCGCACAAGCTCACCCTGGAGCGTGATCTGAAGGTGTCGCTCGGGGAGTACGAGCTGGCGGAGTTCAGCGACGATGGCAAGCGCTTCGCGGTGGCGGCATCGCTTCCCGACGCGCCACGCGACGTGCAGCTCGTGGACGCCGCGACCGGCGGGATGTCGAAGCTCCGCGACGATGCACGACCGGGGCTCTCCGAGCTCGCACCGCTCGACGTCACGTTGACGACGGTCCCGGGGCACGACGGCCTCGCGATCCCCGTGCACTACTACCTGCCGAAGAACCGCGATCCGGCCAAGCGTCTCCCCGTGATCGTCAACTTCCACGGCGGGCCGTCGGTGAGCGCGTCCGTGCGCTGGAACTGGCTCGCTCGCCTCTTCACGTCGCAAGGCTTCGCCTTGGTCGAGCCGAACATCCGCGGCTCCACCGGCTTCGGCCGCGCGTTCGAGATGGCCGACAACCGCGAGAAGCGTGCGGACGCAATCCGCGACGTCGAGACGGTCAACACGTGGCTGCGCGCACAGCCGTGGGCGGATCCGGAACGACTCGTGGTCTTCGGCGCGAGCTACGGCGGTTATCTCGTGCTCGTCGCGCTGACGCGGCAGCCGACGCGCTGGCGCGCGGGTGGCGACCTCTTCGGGTTCAGCGATCTGTTCACGCTCTTGAGCTCGGGGGATCAGGCGCTGACCGCCGCGATGGTCGAGGAGTTCGGTGACGTGGTGAAGGACCGCCCACTCCTCGACGCGTTCAGCCCGATGCGCGACAAGGACAAGGTGGTGGCGCCGCTCTTCGTCTATCAAGGTCAGAACGATCCGCGCGTCCCGCGCGCGAACTCCGACCAGGTCGTCTCGGCGCTGCGCGCACGGCACGTGCCCGTCGAATACATGGTCGCGGCGAATGAAGGGCACTCGATGATCCAACGCGACAACAGGGTGGAGTTCGCCGCGCGCCTCATCCGCTTCCTCGAGGAGCACCTGTGACTCGAACCGGACGTACGGGCAGCGCAGCGGCCTGAATTCGAGCATGCGCGGCCGTCCAAGCACGAGACGTGCAGCCTGCTCTCGCGCGTCGCGAAGTATCTGCGGAGCCGGCCGCCCGCACCGCACCCGTGCGCGGAGCCGCTCTCGACGTCGTCGCCGCCGTTACGCCAACGATGAGCCCGATCGCAGTCCGCTTGCCAGTATTCACGACTTTGGTGGGTACTTTCGTTCTGCGAATTGTCTTGGCTTCGTCGACCGCGTAGCCTTGCGGCTTCGGAGGAAGATCGTGGCCACAGCGGGAGAGGTGCTGCTCGGGAAGTACCGAGTCGAGCGAGAGCTCGGCCGCGGGGGAATGGGCGTGGTCGTCGCCGCGCGGCACCTCGAGCTCGACGAGCGCGTGGCGATCAAGTTCCTCCTCACTTCGCACGCGGAGAGCGGCGAGGTCGCGCGGCGAGGCGACGGACCTGTCGCACTCGGTGCAAAAGGACTCGAAGGACGCACCCAGCGCCCCGCCTGCTCTCGCGACGAGCAGCGCGGCGCACGCGCCGTCGACCGCTGCAACGCCTCCGCCCGCTGCGCCGTCGACATCCGCACCTGCGTCCGACTGGCCGCCGCCGAAGGCGCCGAGCGGAACGCAGAGCAAACCGGCCAAGCCAAAGGCCGCCCCGGTACCGAGCTCCGTCGTGTCCAAGCCGAATCCGGCGTCCTCGCCCACGAACTGCAGCCCTCCCTACTACTTCGACCAAGATGGCATCAAGCACATCAAGCACCACAAGGCAGGTTGCGGATGAGCAAGCCTTTCGTAGCGCTGCTGATGGCCGCGCTGCTCACGACCAGCTCCGTGCGCGCGCAGACGCTCGGCTGCGACGAAGCGTCCGTCCAAGGACAGAAGTCAGCCAAGAAGGCGAAGCTGCTCGAGGCGCGCGCGGAGTTCAGTCAGTGCTTGAAGGATACCTGCGCAGCCAGCGTCCGTGACGATTGCTCGGCGTTCCTCGCAGACGTGAACGCGCGCATCCCTACGGTGGTGTTCCGCGCGACGGTGGATGGCAAAGCCGCGACCAAGGTCTCGGTGACCGTCGACGGCGTGGAAGTAGCGAAGCAGGCGGACGGCATCGCGGTCGACGTGAACCCGGGGATTCACAACTTCGAGTTCAAGACGAGCGACGGACGCGTCGAGAAAGTCGAGCAAGCCATCCTCGAGTCGAAGAAGGGCCAGGAGGTGCACGCCACGTTCGCATCGGCACCCGTGGCTGCAAGCGTGCCGACGCCCGCGCCGCAGCAGGCACCCGTCGCCGATCCGTCGTCCTCGACCGCCGCGCCGCCGTCCGGCTCGACGCCGACGATGCGCTACGTGGGACTGACCGCCGCTGGAGTCGGCGGAGTCCTGATCATCGCGGGCGTGGTGGTGGCGGCGAGCGGCGCCTCGAAGTTCAACGACGCCAATGGCACCTGCGGTGCCATGCCCACCGACGCGGCCGAATGTCAGTCGGGCGGCGCGCTCGGCCAGCAGAAGTCGGACGGTAGGAGCCAACGGACCTTGGGGCTCGTCCTGGCCGGGGTCGGCGCTGCTGCGCTCACTGCCGGGGTCGTGTTGTACCTCGTATCGCCGCCAGGCTCGGCAAAGGAGGCGGCGCGAACGGGCGTCACGCACGTCGGTGTCTCGCCCATGGGATTCAGCCTGTTCGGACGATTTTGAGCCCCACTGGCGGGCGCGAACGTTCGCGGTCGGCCCCGCCACTCTCGCGACGAGTATCTGACCCGCCCGGAGCAGTCATGAATCAATCACGATACGGAGCCTTGCGAGCGATGTCCGATGTTGCGAGCCGGCCGTCTCTTATCGGTGTTGCACTCGTACTCGCGATATCGGCATCGACGAGCGCCTGCCTCAACGAGGAAATGCCTGGCGTCGATGTCGACACCGGCTCGGTCGTACCGGCGGATGCGATGGGCGACGTCACCTCGGCCGACAGCAGTGCCAGCGACTCCGGCGTTGCCGACGCGGCCGATGACGCCGACGCGACGCTGGGCGGCGATGTGTCCGTGAGCGACACCGGGAGGGCCGACACCACGGTCGACACTGCACCCGCGGACCTGGGCACCGACACCGCGACGGCCGACACCGAGCGCGCCGACAGCGCGGTGAACGACACCGGGATGCCCGATACGTTCGTGCCCCCGGACACGTTCGTGCCCCCGGACACGTTCATGCCCCCGGACACGTCGGACAGCGGCTCGACCAAGACGGTCGGCGGCACCGTCACGGGTCTCTCGGCCGGGAAGACCGTGACGCTGAAGAACGGGAGCGAGACGCTCGACGTCTCGGCGGCGGGAAGCTTCACGTTTTCCAGTCCCGTCGCGACCGGCGGTGCCTACGCGGTGACCGTGGCGACACAGCCAACCGGCGAGCTCTGCTACGTGGAGAGCGGCTCCGGTACCATCGCGTCGGCGGACATCACGAGCGTGAAGGTGGAATGCGCGAACCCGACGGTCCGGGCGACCGTCGCGGCCGGAACGAGCCCCTCCTGGATCGCGGTGAACCCGGTCACCAACAAGATCTACGTGGCCAACTACGGGGATGGGTCGACCGCTTCCACGGTCACGGTCATCGACGGCGTGACGAACACCGCCGCGACCGTCGCCGTCGGCCGCGGACCTGTATCTGTCGCGGTCAACACGGTGACGAACAAGATCTATGTGACGAACTACGGGACGAGCGCGGCGCCCGCCAACACGATCACCGTCATCGACGGCGCAACGAATGGAACGACGACGATCACCGTCGCGAACAACCCCAACTTCGTTGCGGTGAACGAGACGACCCACAAGATCTACGTGACGCAGTACGGATTCAGCGGCAACAGCGTGAGCGTCATCGACGGCGCCACCAACGCGGTCACACCGATCACGGTAGCGAGCCAACCGGAGCGCATCGCCATCAACCAGACGTCGAACAAGATCTACCTCGGTCACGTCGGAGCTTCGGTGACGACGATCGACGGAGCCACCAACGCGACCACGAACCTCGCGGTGCCGAGCCGTCCCGCCTACCTCGCGGTCAACCCGGTTACGAATAGAATCTACCTGACGAACGGCACCCGCGTGACCGTCATCGACGGCGCGACCAATACCAAAGTCACCGACGTCACCGTCGGCGGCTCTGCCTCTGGCCTGACCGTGGACTCGACGGCCAACAAGATCTACGTCGCGAACGGCAGCGGCAACGCTCTCGTTGTCATCGACGGCGCCACCAACGCGCCGAGCACGGTGAGCCTCGGCGGCACGACTGCGCACGTCGCCTTCATGCCGGACATCCCGCGCGCCTTCGTCACCGTCGACTCGACCAACAGCCTCGCGGTGATCGACCTACGGACCTCGACGTCGGCGACCGTTCCGACGGGAGCGTCCCCCCAAGCCGTCGCGGTCAACCCGAAGACGCACACGGTCTACGTCGTGAACTCCGCCGGCAATAGCGTGACCGTCGTCCGTTAGAGACCGACCTCGCATCGAGCCGCGCCGGACCGCGGCGCGCGGCGCCGAGCGTAGAACGGGCTTGACCGAACGCTCGCGCCGGGGATGATGGCGCGAGGGAGGAAGTGCCATTGCGAACGACCGTCTCCGGACGCGGCCTCGGCATCGCTGCGGCGTCGCTGGCCATCGGGCTCGCGGCGATGGGCGTTGCCGGTGCGCGTTTTTTGTAAACCCGGCCCGCAACCCGCACAGGAACCTAGGATGACTACCCCCCAAGGTGATCGATCACATGATCGCGATGGTGAAGAAGTAGGTCCGCTCGTCCTCTATGCTCCCTATGCTCCCCGAAGAAGTCGAAGTGAGCGCGCCGTGATGACGTCGAGGGTCTCGGATGCTACCGTGGTGGCACCATGGCGACGACGAAGAAGGGCGGCACCGAGAAGCTCAGTGTGTCGGTTGCAAAGAAGGACATCGGCGTCCTGCGCGCGCGTGCGCGAAAGCTCTACGCTGGGAATCTGTCCGCGGTGATCGCCGAAGCAGCCGCGCGCATTCGAGAAGAGGAAGGGCGGCAGGAGCTGCTGACTTGGTTGCGCGACGGGCGTCGCACGCCGACGGCGGCCGAAAGGCAGGCGGCCCTCGGCGAGCTTCTCGGTGAGGCGAAGCCCAAACGGCGTGGCCGGGCCGCGTGACGCCCGGAATTACCCTCGATTCCGGGGCCCTCATCGCGCTCGAGCGCCGCAAGCAAAGAGCCCTTCGGCTGGTCGACGCTGCGCTCTCCGCGAGCCTCGTCGTCACCGTACCCTCCGCCGCCCTCTCCGAATGGTGGCGTGGGCGCACGGACGTGCGCGACCTGATCCTGCGAGGTGTTCGCGTCGAACCGCTCGATGCGAGCCTCGCAAAAGCCGCCGGCGAGGCGATGGCAGCAGTGGTCGGCGCGACCGCGATCGATGCGATCGTGATGGCGTCGGCAGCACGTCGCGGAGACGTCGTGCTCACGTCCGACTTCGACGACTTGGAACGGCTGCGACAGTATTTCCCGTCTGCCCGCGTGCTCTCGGTCTGACGGCGTCGCCCTCCCTGCCGAGCGGGCGCTTCGCCCAGTCCGGGGCGGGGCTCGGATCGGGGCGCTCCGCCGTGAAGTCCGCGAGCTCGACGTCGGCGTGACCGTCGTCCGTTAGAGACCGGCCTCGCATCGAGCCGCGCCGGACCGCGGCGCGCGGCGCCGAGCGTAGAACGGGCTTGACCGAACGCTCGCGCCGGGGATGATGGCGCGAGGGAGGAAGTGCCTGTGCGAACGACCGTCTCTGGACGCGGTGTCGGCGTCGCTGCGGCGTCGCTGGCCATCGGCGTCGCGGCGACGGGCGTCGCCGAGCCCGCGGGCGCCACCGAGTTCCATGGCGAGGAGGTCGGCTCCGCGACCAAGCGCTCGATCGACGTCATCCACGATCACCTGCAGCTCGAGCAGGCGCAGCGGCGCTATCAGCGCATCCTCTGGTACTTCGGTTACACGCAGCGGTGGGCGCCGGGGAAGTTGGTGTTCGACGATGGCAAGCGCGTGTCGTCGAACCTCCATCGCGTACAGCTCAACCTGGGCGGCGGGTTCGGCACCTACGAGACCTTCGGCGTCATCTTCGGCGCCCAGCTCGACTTCGTGCAGTTCCTCGGCAACATGGGCCCGCGGAACACCGGATTGCAGGCGCCGGGACAGAGCCTGTTGTTCCTCGGCGTCGTGGGCCAGGGGTTCCAGTTCACCATCGGCCAGATGCAGAACCAGATGGCTGCGAGAGCGTTCCCGCTCGACGCGCAGGGCCGGTTCCTCTCATCGCCGGATCCCGTCTACCGAGATGGGACGCCGACCTCGATCCGTAATCAGAACGACGGCGGTGCGTTCCTCCACACGCTCTTCACCGGCTACCACGAGTCGGGAGCGTTCTTCGCGGTGGCCGTCGCGCACGGCAGCGGGCCCGCAAAGGTGTCGGAGGCGCGCTTCAACTTCCAGCCGCTCAAGCGCTACCTGCCGGACATCGCGGGTCTGCCGACGTTCGGCATCGCGCGCCTCGACGCCGCCAAGCGCTATTACGCAGACGCGCTCGACGCGAAGGAGGGACGCCAGCTCGATGGTGCGGCGCCTGCCACCGATCCGGCGGGGATCCCCAGGCGCACCGCGAACCCCTACGAAGTCGAGATCGGTACCGACGACGCGCTCGGCATCGGCGCGCGCGTCCGGGTCGTCGGTGAGGTGTACCCCACAGCCCTCTTCCGTCGCGCGGACTTCGGCATCGTGCACATCGAGGAGCTCGGCTCGCGGTTCGAGCTGATCGGCGCCGCACGCGCGATCGGTTTCCGTCGCCACACGGGCTACGACGCAGCGGCCGAAGCCTTCGTGCTGATCGGCATTCCACCGTTCAAGCAGAGCTCCGAGAAGATCGGATGGCCGTTCCACTTCGGCGTCTCCTACAGCTACAACTCACCCGACGGAGCGACGTTCATTCCCATCCCGAAGGCGCACGTGTTCGGCGTGCAGGTCGTCGCCGGGGTGCCCGAGACGAGCAAGCCGCTCGTGCCGATCGTGAAGCCGGTTCGCGAGAAGAAGAGCCTGGGCTTCTACGGAGAGGAGGAGCAGTGAGCTTCCGTCGCCGTCTCGCGCGAGCGGCCCGCCGCGTGCTCCTCCCGCTCCTCCCGAGCGCGGCGCTCTCGTGCGCCTGGGAGTCGAACCCTCCCCCCATCCCCACCAACGAGGAGCTCGCCCGGGCGCAGCTCACCGAGCTCACACCCCCTGGATCGTTCGAGGTGACGACGTTGCTCTCGACGTCCGTCGCGGACTCTCTCGAGCGCGTCCGCAGCGTCCCGGTCGTGCGTACTGCGATGGGCGATCGCGAGCTGTTGTCGGTCGGGGCGGTACAGGTCGTCCACGACCGTGGGAAGATCACGCCCACGATCGGTGGCTTCCCCGAAGCGCCGAGGGGCGCGCAGGCCTACACGACGATGCTCCCCCTCGGCGAGCGGATCCTCGCGATCCGCTGCGTCGACGGCGCGACGAGCGCGCTCGTGCTCTCGGGCGTCACGTGGAGCCTGGTGACCGGCGCAGCCGACCTCTGCTCCGGCGTCCGATTCGGCCGCGCATCGGCGACGGGTCGGCTGGTCATCGACCGCTTCACCGCCGACGGACTCACGCGGACGCGCGCCGCATATGCGCTGAACGGCAACGCGCTCGCCCAGGCGACGACGCCGATCGTCGAGACCGTGGCCATGCCCTTCCTGTCGCCGCAGTGGGTCGAAGAGATCAAGGACGGCGTCTTCGCGAGCCTGAGCCACGACGCGACGGAGTGGCGCTACGAGCGGACGGACGGCGCGAAGCTCTCGGTCCCGGCGAAGAGCGACAGGGTCTCATGGGTCCGACGAACGGGTGACGCCCTGGAGATCGTCAGCGGCGGCACGCTCGCGAACAGCGACGCACCGGAGAGCTGGTGGCGCTGGAACGTCGACGGCGACGGCGCCCTCGTCGATGCCGGCACGGTCGACGTGCCGCTCGCCGCGAGCCCCGGCCCCTGGCGCCTCACCGGCATGTTCGGCGAGGCATTCGCGGAGACGTATGTCCCGGGAGAGGATGAAGCCCTCGGCATCCCGACCGCGGCGCACGTGCGGAGCGAGCGCGGCGGAGCGCTCCGCATCGCCGCCGTGCCGACCACCCCATGCCGCGAGCGCGCCGCCTGCCGCGCCGTCGGAGAGAGCTATTTCCTCGGGCCGCTCGCCCATGGATATGGTCTTTATGCGATGTGGACCTGGCGCGGCTCGGTCTTCGTGTGGGGCGCGCCGCTCGCGAACCGCGCAGTGCCGTGAGCCGCGAGTGAGCTCCCTACGGGAGCGACGCTACCCAAGGGGGCGTTTCAGTTCGTCCGACAGAACCCGTATTCGACGCCACCCACCGTCACCTGCGGCTCGTATTCAGAGCAGGTGAACCCCGACGGACAGTCGGTCGCCGTCCCGACGCGACAGAACTTGCGGCAGATGTCGCTGCTGCTGTAATGCACGCAGTTGAAGCCCGGGCTGCACGCGAACGGTTCGTCGCAACTCGCGCCGGCCGCACCGCTGCCCGCCGGAACGCAGGTCGTGTACCACGGGCTGCTCGTCGTCACCCGCTCGAGGAAGCAGTTGTTCGTCGGGCCGCACACGGCGGACGGAGCGATTGGATTGCAGGCATCACCGCAGAAGCCGTACTCCACGCCCTTCACGTTCGGATGCGCGTCGAACGGGACGCAGAGCGCCGCGCCGCAGTCTGCCGTGCCGATACGGCAGTATTTCTTGCACAGTGCGTTCTCACTGCAGAAGCCCCCGGGTGCGCACAGCGCCGTCGAGCTGCACGTGCGGTTGATGGCGGCGACGCCCGCCGGCGTGCAGTCGGTGATCGCCTCCGCGGCGGACCCGAATACGTAGCATCTCGACTTCGGGTCGCCGCACGACGACGCGACGATCGGATCGCATGCACGCGCGCAGCGTCCATAGGTCACGGTCGTAGTGCCCTCGGTCACCTTCACCAGATACGCCATGCACTCGAGACCGCTCGGGCAATCGCCGGCGGCTCCGACCTGACACCACTTGCGGCAGGTTCCGTAGTCGCAAACCGACCCGTTCGCGCAATCGAGCGCCGCGGTGCACGTCTCGCCGACGGCCTTGGTACCGCCGCTGCGCGTGCAGTCCGAAATGGCGGTGCCTTCGCCAGTGACATACAGAGTGCAGCTGTCCGTGCCGCACGCGGTCGCGGGCGACACCGGGCTGCACGACGTGTGGCAAACCCCGATTTCCTTGCCACCGATGCGTGCTTTCGGCTCGAAGCTGCCGCACGACGCACCGGCGGGGCAACCGCCATCGGCGCCGACCTCGCAATATGCGCGACAGTCGCTCGCGCGATTCGTACATGCATATCCGGCCGCGCACGAGCCGGTGCGACACCCGTCGGTATCGGTGCCGGTGCCCGCGCCGATGCAGTTGGTCGACCACACGCCCTTCGCATCCTGATAGACGAAGCAGCTCTGGCCCAGTGGACAAGTGGTCGCGGGCGCGAGCGGATCGCACCGAGACTTGCAGACCTTGCCGTTCGGCACGACGACGGTCTTGCCGGAGCCGGTGAGGATGCTGTCCTCGCAGACGGCACTCGGAGAGAAGCTCGCGCAGTCGGTCGTCGTGCTGCAGAACGGCCGGCAGATGCCGCTGCGGCACCAGAGCCCTTTCGCGCACTCTTCGTTCCGCGAACAGCTCGCGTTCGCCGGCGAGCTACCGGCTGTCACGCATTCCGTCGTTCCCGTGCCCTTGTCGTCGAGTGGCAGGACGCAGCTCTGATCGGCGCCGCAGCCACACTGCGGGAAGGTCGCGCAGACCTGACCGGGCGGTGCGCAGGCCGGGCCGGTATCGCCACCCACGGCGGCATCGACACACGTGCCGACGCAGTCCTTGAACGTGAGGTCGCCGAGGCCGGCGACGACGCTGCACGAGATCGCTGTCGAGGCGATCGCGATGCAACCGACGAGGCGGAGCGAGCGCAGCATCTCAGAAGCTCCCGTCCACGCCGATCCACCCGAGGCCGACGGTCGGACGGATCGCTGCGTCTCTGGCAGGCGCGCCGCTCCCCCCCGTGGCGAGGCCGACGATCGTCAGCGCCGCACCGCCGGCCGCGAGCACGAAGGAGATCGTCGACACGGTGGCGTACGACTGCGCGCTGTCATACGTGCTCTGTGCGCTGCGCGGGCAGGTGGTCCCCGCGCACTGCCGCTTCACGTCGCTCGCGAGTGAGAGCGCCTTCACGCCGGTGATCGTGCCGATCAGAAGTCCCGCTGCGCCGATCGAGATCCCGATCGGCACGAGAATCGACGTCCCCGAGGCTCGTGGCTCCGTCGGCGCGGCTACCGGTGGTGCGACGGTCGCGGGTGGTGTCTTCGGCGGTGCCACGGTCTCTGGCGGCGCGGCCTCGGGGGGCTGCGTGACCGAAGGCACGACTGCCTTGAACATGAGCGCGACCTCCTTGTCGTCCCCCTCCCCGAGGACGATCTCCTCTCGAATTGGTGTCGAGCCATCGGCGGTCGCCGTCACCACGTGCTTGCCCGGGTTCACCTTTCGCCCGACCGAGAGCGCCGCGGACGGCACGCTCTCGTCGTCGATCGATACGTATGGTGTCGTGCCCGATGGCGCGTCGACGAGCTTCACCCGGAGCGTCGGGATGCGCGTCACGAGGTCGGCTGCGAGCTTCTTCGCGTCGTCACGCGCGCGCTGACTGACCTCGGTTTCGTCCGACTCCTTCGGCATCTCGACGACGGCGATCGCCTGCCCGCGCGCTTCGACGAGCTTGCCGAGATCCACGTAGCACTGCGCGACGTCCATGCCCGTCACCGGGGTGGGTACGAGCGCGAACGCCGCGCGGTACTTCACGAGCGCGCCCGCGAAGTCCTTCTCCGCGCGGAGCTTCTTTCCCTCTTTTCGCAGCGCGCGCGCCGTGTCGAGATCGGAGGCGGAGGGTGCGGCGAGCGCACTCCTCGGCACCATGGTGAGCGGCGTCGCGAACATCGCGACGAGGCACAGCGCCACGCGCCGGATCACACGTTCACTTGAGCTTGTCATCGTCGTCCGGGCTCGCGGTGGTCAACGGAACTTTCTTCGCAGGCACCTTCGGCAGCGCCGTCTTCGCAGCCGTCGCGGTGGTCTTTGCTGGAGGAGCGATCGTCTCGACGCTCGGGGACGCGTCCGGCGTGACCTCGGCGACCGCCTTTGCCGTCGGCGCGACGCTCGGCTGCGTCGAAGCAGTCTCCGCCGCCGGCGATGAGGTCGGGGAGACGCGGGCGCGCATCACGACTGCGGCTGCGACGGCGACGACGAGCGCAGCGATGGCAGCGAAGACGAGCGCCGGACCACGTCGCGGCATCCCGGCGACCTCGAGCGACTCGGCCGCAAGGCTGGTCGCCGCGGTGGTCGTCATCGGAGGGGACGGCGCGTGCACCGCCGGCGCGGGTCCGGAAGCGTCGGGGTCCGCGCTCGCGGAGACCGTCGCCGAGAGCGCCGCGGCATGACCGCCGCTGCGGTCTGCGGACTCGATCGTCGCAGTGATGGCCAGCGCGATCGCGAGCGATTGCGCCATCTCCTTCGCGGACGCGAAGCGCTCCTTCGGATCGCGTGCGCACGCCTTGCGAAACCAATCATCGAACGCCGTCCCGAGCTCCGGCGCGAACCGACTTGGTCGCGGGAGCTCGCCGTGATGGATCGCGAGTGTCAGCGCGCCGACCGTGTCCCCCTCGAACGGGCGACGACCCGTCGCCATCTGGAACGTGACGACGCCGAGGGACCAGAGATCCGTTCGATGGTCGATGGCCTTCGCGCCGATCGCCTGCTCCGGACTCATGTAGAATGGCGTGCCGATCATCGAGCCGGTTCGCGTCGCGCCCATCTGATCCGTGATCTTGGCGATTCCGAAGTCGAGCAGCTTGACGACGAGATCGCCGTCCTCGTCGACGAGGAAGATGTTGTCGGGCTTGATGTCGCGGTGGACGATCGACAGCGAGTGCGCTCTCGACAGCGCCTTCGCCGCTTGGGTCACGATCGAGACGATCTCCCGCGGCGGAAGCCTGCCGAGACGGTGGAGACGACGCGCGAGGTCCTCCCCGTCGAGGAACTCCATGACGATGAACGGAAGGCCTTCGGGCGTGACACCGTGGTCGAAGATCTGCACGACATGCGAGCTGCGCACCTGCGACGCGGACGAGGCTTCGCGGGAGAAGCGCGCCACGGAGTCGCTGTCGCGCGCGAGCTCCGCGGAGATGAACTTCACGGCGACGCGGGTATGCAGCCCGAGGTGATCCGCGAGCCACACCGCGCCCATGCCGCCCTGGCCGAGCTGACGCGAGAGACGCACCGTAGGCGTCACCAGCGTCCCCGCGCGCGGCTGCATCGATCCATCATTCCAACGTGCTCGTGCCGCAGCAACGCGCCACGCGGCCTTTTTGTCCCGAACTAGGATTCTTTCGACTCCGGCTGCATCCTGTGTGCGTGCCGCTCGAGAGAGACATCTCGCCGCTTCCGCCCTTCGGCGCTCGAAATGGGTCCCGCGGGGCGTCGCGTATCGAACGACGTGTCGACTCGATCCCCCGGCTCCGCCTGGCACGCGCGGCCATCGTACCCTGGCGGCGATGATCGCTCGCCCCCTGGTCCTGCTCTCGATCGCGCTCGTCTCGTGCACCCACGCGAGGGGGGAAGCGCCGGTCGGGAGATCATGGGAACGGCTCATGACGCCAGTCGCCTCGATGAGCGTCGCACGCCACCGCCCTGGCGCTGCCCGCACTGGCGAGACCAAGGTGCTCGTGACGGGCGGTCGCGCGAGGGATTCTTCGATCGCCTCCACGGCGGAGCTCTTCGACCGAGGCACCGGCACATGGACTGCGGTGCCGGCGATGTCCACGCGCCGCCACAATCACAGCGCGACACGCCTGGCCGACGGGCGCATCCTCGTCGCTGGCGGTGGTGACGGCACGACCTTCCTCTCGACCGCGGAGATCTTCGATCCGGCGAAGAACACGTGGTCGATGGCCACGCCGATGCGCACGACGCGCGGCCAGCACGCGGCGGCGCTGCTCACCGACGGCACCGTCCTCGTCGCGGGCGGGGTCGGCGATGGGGGCTCCGTTCTCGCCGCGGCCGAGACCTACGATCCCTCGACCAACACGTGGACGAGTGTCGGCTCGCTGGTCGCTGCGTCCGCTGACTTCGCGATGGTCGATCTCGGTGGCGGGCGCGCGCTCTGCCTCGGTGGCAGGAAGGAGCCGTTCGCGCCGCAGCTCTTCGAGTCTTCGACCAAGACATTCCGATCGATCAAGAGCGGCACGGTGCGCGGCATCCGGCTCGCCGCCGCCCGGCTCGCCGACGGACGCGTGCTCGTCGCCGGCGGCAACATCGAGCCGGACAGGATCTCTGACGCTTCGATCTACGACCCTTCGAGCGACTCCATCACGGAGACGACTGCGCTGCCGGAAGGCCGGGACGAGCTCACCATCACTCCCCTCGCGAACGGCGGCGCGATCGCGATCGGCGGAGAGGAGTCGGGGCGGATCCTGTTCTTCGACGCGGCGGCCGCGCGATGGGGCGACGGCGGCTTCGGCGTCACACGGCGCCTCGCCCACGCAGCGATCCCCTTCGCGGACGAAGCGATCCTCGTCGTGGGCGGGAGCACCGACCTCTCGGGCTTTTTCAACACCGTCTCGACGGCGGAGCTCTTCACCGGCGGACCTGTCGGGAGCACCCCCGATGGGGGGGGCGCGACGAACGTCCCCCCGACGAAGCTCACGGGCTCCTTCACGCGCTGCGCGAAGAACGCGGAGTGCAGCACCGGGCACTGCGTCGACGGCGTCTGCTGCGACACCGCGTGCCAGGATCGTTGCCACTCGTGCGTGCTGCCGAGCACGCCGGGCACGTGCACGCAGGAACCGATCGGCGTGGATCTCCGCGGCGAGTGCGGCGCAGCCGAGACGTGCAGCGGCACCTGCGGCGCGAGCGGTCAGTGCATCGGGAGTACGGCGGGCTCCATGTGCGCGCGCGCGAAGTGCACGAGCGCGACCACCGGCGTCGGACCTGCGGTGTGCGCGGCCGCCGGCGCGGTCTGCCCCAAGGAGGAAGCGGTCGCCTTCGACTGCGCACCCTATGCCTGCGAGCCGGCCTTCGGTGCCTGCCGAACCTCGTGCGCGACCTCGAACGACTGCGGCGGCGGCTTCGTCTGCGATCCGCCGAGCAAGACGTGTGTCGCGAGCGCCGCGCCGGGCGAGGACTCCGGGTGTGCCATGGGCCGCGGTGGGTCGAAGGGCGGAGCTCTCCTCGCCTTCATCCTCCTCTTCAGGCGTCGGCGATCACCAAGTGCCTAGATTGAGTGACGCCCATCTGAATCACGCGGCGCACGGGCCGTACCGGTCGGACAATGCGGCGCCGTCGAGAAAAAATCTCGCGAGAGGGATGATGAGCTCGGACCCGGACAAGATGACCGTCGGCATCGTCGTCACCTCGCTCGGAGGTGTCGGTTTCATCTCCGTGGTGGTGTGGGTCGTCCTCCGCACGATTCGGCGGAGGAGCTGGTCGAAGGCGGCCGGCGACGTCGTGGCGATGAACGCTGACGACAGCGGCGGCTACGCACCGGTCGTGGTGTACACGCCTGCACCCGGAGAGAGTGTGCGCATCGAGGGAAGCGTCATGACGAGCCCGGCCCGATACCAAGTCGGCGACAAGGTCGTCGTCGTCTTCGATCCCAGCGATCCCCAGGGCGCCGTCATCGACCGCGCGCTCGAGCATTACTTCATGCCGGCACTCCTCGGCTTCCTGGCGCTCGTGATGGCGTTGGCCGGGCTCGCCATCGCGCTCGTCGATTGAGGCCTACCGCGCGAGCATCACCGCGGAGCGCGCGGGCACGGTGATCGCGATCTTGCCCGCGGAGTCGACGGTGACGTCCGGGCCGCCGAGCGCGTCGTGGAGCACGGTGCCGGGGGTGAAGCCGAGCGGTCCTTGCACGTCGACGAGCAGCGCCGCAGCGCTCGAAGCGCGCGTCAGCGCGACGACCGCCGCGTCCCCCGCGGTGACCTTGCGACCGAACACCAGCGTGTCTTCCGTCGTGCCGACCAGACCGACGTAGGTCCCGCGACGGAGCGCGGGGATCGTCTTGCGCGCGGTGCCGAGCTTGCGCGTGAACGTGAGCGTCGCGGCCTCCTCGGTGGAGAGCGCGCTCTCGGGACGCCACATCAGGCGGTTGTTCGGATCGGCCCCGCCCCACTGCCCGTACTCGTCGCCGTAGTACACGAGCGGCGCGCCCGGCAGGCCGAGGAGCCACGCCATCGCGACGCGCATCCGGCGATAGGGCTCGGCATCCGTCGGCGCGACGGCGGTGTTCGACCACTGGTTCCCGGGGATCCCGCGGTTGCCGCGATAGTCGGCGAGCGTCACGAAGCGCGCGGTGTCATGGCTGCCGATGTACGGCGTCATGATCGCGTCCGCAGACCACTTCGCGAAGCCGTGCTTCGTCCAGTAGTCGGCGTGGAGCATGCCCTTGTCGCCGTACGCGAACGTCGAATACGAGACCGCGTGGTAGAGGACGAAGTCGAACTGTCCGTCGAGCCCGTGGCCGATGTACTTCGAGATCGTGCCGTACTCGTTGTCGTTGCACGGGTCGGGGCAGTCGTTCCACCCCATCGCGGTCTCGCCCATGAGGAAGTACTTGGTGCCCGCGGGCTCGAACGCCTCGCGCACCTCGGCGGCGAGGTTCCGCGTCGACACCTCCTCGACGTGCTTCACCGCGTCGACGCGCAGCCCGTCGAGATCGAAGGTGTCGAGCCACCACACCGCGTCGTCGACGAACTGCGCGTTGGCCGCCGGCACCGAGTGGTCGATGTCCGGTAGGTAGCTCGCGAACTTGCAGTCGAGCGCACGCGCGGTCCAGTCGCAGTTGTCCGTGCCGCACACGCAGCCGTCGCGGAACCAGTCCGGGTGCGCGCTCACGTACTCGTGATCCTTGTGGACGTGGTTGACGACGTAGTCCTGCAGGATGCGGATCCCGTGCGCGTGGGCCTCCTTCACGAGCGCGGACAGAGCTGCCGCGCCGCCGATGCGCGCATCGACCTCGCGCGCCTTGATCGGCCAGTAGCCGTGGTAACCGGTCACCACGTGCACGTTGTCGGCGGCCACGAAGCCGCCCGCCGGATTGGTGCCGAACGGCGTGAGCCAGAGCGCGCGCACGCCGAGCTTGTCGAGCGTGCCGTCGGCGATCGACTGGCGGATCCCCTCGAGATCCCCCCCCTCCCAGTCGCCGCGCGGATCGGCGCCGGTCGTCTTCGCGGGGTTGTTGCTCGGGGTGCCGTCGCGGTAGCGATCGGTGACGATCATGTAGACGACGGCGTCCTTCCAGGAGAACGCCTGCGGCTCGATCCAGAAGACGAGACGCAGCGGCTCGGAGGTGCGCCCGCTCTTCGTCTTCGCGCGCACGACGACGCGATGCTTGCCGTCTGCGAGGCCGGAGAGCGCGAGCGTCATGTCTCCGTTCGGGGCGACGGTGATCCGAGGGGACGAGAGGGTACTGATCACGCCGTCACGCTCGAGCGTTGCCACGACGCCGGTCCCATCCGCTCCGCTCGCCTCCGCGCCGTCGCGAAAGACGAGCGACGCTGCGTAGGTACCCGCACCGGCCGCGGTGCGCGCCGCGAGAGACGACGTGACGGTGAACGAGGGCAGCCGACAGTCGGCGACCTTGACGGCGCTGTTCTCGACCCCCGCGACGTACTTGCGACGCCCCTGCCCGGGATCGAGGCGCCAATCCGTCGTGCCGCCGCTCTCGACGGCGAGTTTGTACGCGTGCAGCCCCGGAGGCAGCGCGATCGTCGCGCGGTAGGTGCCGCTCGCGTCCGCGGTCATGGCGTCGGCCTTTGCGAGCTCGAACGCGTTCCACTCGCCGGCCACCCGCACGCTCGTGACCGCGCCCGTCGGCTTGAACGCGAACGTGGTCGCGCACTTCGGGCTGCCCGCGTCGGCGGCGTCCAGCGCGACGTCGGCCGCCGCGCCGTCTTTGATCGAAGTGTCGTTCACCGCGGAGTCGGCGGTCGCATCGGGGCGCGCTGCGTCGTTCGAGCTCGCATCGAGCGGGACGACGAAGGCGTCCTCCTCCGGCCCCGGCGTCGAGGCCTGCTCGGAGGAGCACCCGGCGAGGAGCGAGACCAGCAGCAGCGAACGCGACGACCGCATCGTCCGATCGTAGCGCGATCGTCGCGGATTGCGTCGCGCGGTCGCTCGTCACGCCGAGCGCACGAAGTCGCGCACGATCGGCAGGATCGACTCGCGGAAGCGGCGTCCGCTGAAGATGCCGTAGTGCCCGGCGCCGGGCTCGACGTGGTGCCGACGGCGCTCCGCCGGGATCGCACTGCAGAGCCCGTGAGCGGCCTCGGTCTGGCCGAGACCCGAGATGTCGTCGAGCTCCCCCTCGACGGTGAGCAGGGCGGTGCCGCGCACGGCCGTGGGATCCACGCGTCGCACCGCTCCGTCGACGCGCACGTCCCAGAGACCACGCGGGAGGAGGTGCTGCTGGAAGACGACGCGCACCGTGTCGAGGTAGTACTCCGCGGCCATGTCGAGGACCGCGTTGTACTCGTCGTAGAACGCGCGATGCGACGAAGCGCTCGACGCGTCGCCGGTCGCGACGTCGAAGAAGAACTTGGTGTGCGACTCCGCGTGACGATCGACGTTCATCGACACGAACGCGGTGAGCTGGAGGAACCCGGGATAGACGCGACGACCCGCGCCGGGGCGGCCGAACGGCACCGCGTGCACGAGGTTGTCCTCGAACCACGAGAGGTCACGCGTGACCGCGAGCTCGTTCACCTTGGTCGGGCTCTTGCGCGGATCGATCGGACCGCCCATCAGCGTGAGCGAGCGCGGGACCGCGGCGTCGTCGAGCGCCGACATCACCGACACCGCCGCGAGCACCGGCACCGTCGGCTGACAGACCGCGAGGACGTGCACGTCGGGGCCGAGCGCGCGGATGAAGTCGACCGCGTACTGCACGTAGTCGTCGAGCGAGAACGCGCCTTCGATGAGCGGCACGAGGCGCGCGTCGACCCAATCGGTGATCCACACGTCGTGGTCCGGCAAGAGGCCGCGCACCGTGTCGCGGAGCAGCGTCGCGTGGTGACCGGAGAGCGGCGCGAAGACGAGAACGGTCGGATCGCGCGGGCGGTCGGCCGGCAGATCGCGCTCGAAGTGGATCAGGTTGCAGAACGGCTTCGCGATCGCGATGCGCTCGGTGACCGCGACCTCGGCTTCGCTTCCATCCGGGAGCCGCAGAACCGTGGTGGGGAGCGCGAACGGCGGCTTCTCGTAGGTCTTCCACACGCGCTCGAAGAGCTCGAACCCCGCGCGCATGAACGTGAAAGGGGGCACGCGCAGCGGCGCGAGCAGGCGTTGCGACACCGAAGCCCAGAGGAGCCACGGCTTCAGCGCGACGCGCTGCACTTCGCGGAGGTCGTAGAGCACGGCCGAGAGCCTAGCCGCTTCATTGTGCATTGCAACATGAACCCGAGTCGTCGCGGCAGATGTCGGCTATTTTTGATGTTGCATCGCAGTAATGCCGCGCAAGCAGTGACGTCGCGGTCCCGCGGCGCATCATGTCGTTCATGCCCGTCGAGATCGCTCAGGTCGACCACATCGGGATCCGTGTCTCGGACGCCGCCCGCGCGGAAGAGTTCTACGCAAAGCTCGGGTTCCGCGTCACCAGCAGGTTCGACCCCGACTCGGTGGTCATCCTGCGGAACGACGCCGGCGTGGAGATCAACTTGATCGTCAACGCCGATCCGGCGCTCGACGGTCAGAACGTGTTGATGGACGCCCCGCCGAAGCGCGCCGGCTACACGCACGTCGCGCTGCGCGTCTCCGCAAAGATGGAGGACACGGTGCGTGCGCTCGGGGAGCTCGGCATCGCGCTCAGCGGCGGTCCGGTGAAGCTCGGCGACGCGCGCTCGGTCTTCATCCGCGATCCGGATCGCAACGTGGTCGAGCTCCGCGAGGCGTGACAGCGCGCGGGCGAGGCCGCTCACCCCTCCGCGACGAAGCCCTTCCAGCGCGTCATGTACTCGGCGAACGCCGGCGAGAGACCGCGCGCCCCGAGCTCCGCGCGGGTGAGCGGCGGACGGCGCGGCTCCCACGCGGGCTCCGCGATGCGCAACGGCCAGTCGGGGTTCGCGATGGCCGAGCGACCGAGCGCGATCGCATCCGCACCCCGCGCGAGGACCGACTCGCCTTCCTCTCGCGTCCACACCGTGCCCGCGACGACGAGCGGGACCTCGGGCGATACGACGGCGCGGAAGAGCGGCACCGCGTGCACGTCGGGGCGCTTCACCGTGTTGCGCGCGGCGTCCCACAGCGACAGGTGGAGGAAGTCGATGCCGTCCGCCACGAGCCACTTCGCGAGCTCGAGGCTCTCGTCGAGATCGAGACCGCGCGCATTGCCGAAGTCCTCCGGGCTGATGCGGACACCGACGACGAAGCCTTTCGAGACGACCGCGCGCACCGCACGAACGCTCTCGCGCAAGAGGCGCGCACGATCCTCGAAGGCGGCGCCGCCCCACCGGTCGTCGCGGCGGTTCATGGTCACGCTGAGGAACTGACAGAGCAGGTAGCCGTGCGCGCCGTGCAGCTCGACGCCGTCGAA
>JBKJQC010000680.1:0-3667 GCA_046593995.1 Polyangiales bacterium | reverse complement strand
TCGTCGACCGTCTGCCTCGCGGCGAGCTGCAGCGGTAGCACGCTCACGTCGTCCGCGACCTGCGACGGCACCGGCTCGTGCGGTGGCACCTCGACCTCCTCTTGCTCGCCCTACATCTGCGGGAGCTCGACAGCGTGCCGGACGAACTGCAACAGCGCGTCGGACTGCATCAACTCGAGCACGTACTACTGCACCGGCACCGGCGGCACCTGCCAGCCGAAGAAGTCGAACGGGGGCACGTGCGGGAGCTCTACGCAGTGCACGAGCGGGAACTGCGTCGACGGCGTCTGTTGCAACGACGCCTGCGGCGGCCAGTGTCAAGCGTGCAACGAGGCGCTCTCCGTCGGAACGTGCAAGACCGTGTCGGGGACGCCTCGCACCGGCCGCTCCGCGTGTACGACCGACGGCACCTGCGGCGGGACGTGCTCCGGCACCGATCCTACGGCCTGCACGTATTCGACGACGCAGTGCCGCGCGCAGAGCTGCGCGTCGAGCGTGCAGACGAACCTCGCGAGCTGCTCCGGCGGGACCTGTCCCGCGATCACCACCACCTCGTGCGGGCTCTATCAGTGCGGCGCCACCGCATGCAAGACGAGCTGCACCGTCGCGACGCAGGCGACCGACTGCGTGACCGGCGCGTTCTGCAACGGCGGCGTCTGCACCGGTCAGGTCGCGAACGGTCAGCCGTGCACGACGAGCTCGGGATGCACCTCGAACGTCTGCGTCGACAACGTGTGCTGCAATCGCGCGTGCAACGACGGTAGCTGCGAGGCGTGCGACGTCGCGGGCTCGGTGGGCACATGCACGAACGTGCCGAGCGGTGCGCCGCACGGGTCACGCACGGCGTGCACCGGCAACGGCGCCGCGCCCTGCGGCGGATCATGCAACGGCGCGTCCGCGAACTGCGCCTACCCTTCGACCTCGACGAGCTGTCGCACGGCCGTGTGCTCCAACGGGACGGCCACGGCCGCCGCGAGCTGCACCGGGAGCGGCACCTGCCCTGCCACCGTCACGTCGCAGTGCACGCCCTACGTGTGCGACGCCGCCGGCACGGCCTGCCGGATCACGTGCTCGGCCGACACCCACTGCATCACCGGGAGCTATTGCTCCGGTAACGCGTGCGTCCCGAAGCTCGCCGTCGGCGCCACGTGCAGCACGAGCAATCAGTGCGGGACGGGAACCACCTGCGTCGACAATGTCTGCTGCACGAGCGCGTGCACGGGTTCGTGCGAGGCCTGCAATCAGGTCGGCTCCCTCGGAACCTGTTCGCTCGTCACGAGCGGGCAGCCACGCAACGGCCGGACGGCGTGCATCGGCAGCGGCACTTGTGGTGGCTCGTGCACCGGCGCGAGCAAGGCGTGCACCTATCCGTCGTCGGCGACGCAGTGTAGCGGCGCGAGCTGCGATGCGAGCAGCGGGGTCCAGACGGCTGCGGCCAATTGCAACGGCGCGGGCGTTTGTTCCACGGCGATCACTGCGACGTGCGCGCCGTACACTTGCGGCACCACCGCCTGCAAGACGACGTGCGGCGTCGATGGCGACTGCACCTCGGCGAACTTCTGTTCCGGCGGCTCCTGCACGACGAAGCTGACCCTCGGCGCGACGTGCTCGCGGACCGCGATGTGCCAGTCGGGGCTGTGCGTCGACGACGTCTGCTGCAACGGCAGCTGCGCTGGCGAATGTCAGGCCTGCAACCTCGCCGGGAGCCCCGGCACCTGCACCAACGTGTCGAGCGGTCAGCCGCTGAACGGGAAGCCCGCGTGCACCGGCAGCGGCGCTGCGCCGTGCGGCGGATCGTGCAACGGCACGAGCGCCTGCGCCTATCCGACGACGTCGTGTCAGTCGGCGACCTGCGTGGGTGGCGTCGCGAACCCGGACGTCTCGTGCAACGGCACCGGCGCCTGCATCACGCCGGCACCCACGAACTGCGCTCCCTACGTCTGCGGCGCGACTGCCTGCAAGACGAGCTGCGCCGGCGATGGCGACTGCGTGTCGGGGCTCTACTGCGCCGGCACGACGTGCACGGCGAAGCTCGGGAACAGCGCGAGCTGCACCGCGGGCAACCAGTGCACCTCGGGGAACTGCGTCGACGACGTCTGCTGCGACAGCGCATGCAACAGCGCCCAGTGTCAGGCGTGCGACGTCTCCGGTTCGGTCGGGAGCTGTACGAACGTGCCGACGGGACAGCCGCACGGCGCGCGAACGGCGTGCGCTGGTACGGGGACGTGCACAGGCTCCTGCAACGGGGCGAGCGCCTCGTGCTTCTATCCGACCTCGATCTGCACGGCCGCGGCGTGCGTCTCCGGAACTGCGACAGCCTCCGCGTCGTGCGATGGTGCCGGGGCTTGCCCGGCAGCCTCGACGTCCGCGTGCACCCCCTTCCTCTGTGGAGCCAGCGCGTGCAAGGCGACGTGCAGCGGAGACGCCGAGTGCGTCGGGCACTTCTGCGACGCTGGCCAGTGCAAGCCGAAGGGGACGAACGGCGCTCTCTGCGCGGCGGTGAACCAGTGCGTCTCGGGCCTGTGCGTCGACGGCGTCTGCTGCGACAGCGGGTGTTCCGGGCAGTGCGAGGCATGCAACGTCGCGGGGTCCGTCGGCACCTGCTCTGCGGTCACCGGGTTCCCGCGTGGCACGCGTGGCGCGTGCGACAGCGACGGCTCGGCCTGCGCCGGCACCTGCAACGGAACCCTCCGCACCGCCTGCCACTACCCGAACGCGGAGACCACGTGTCGGGCGGCGAGCTGCACCGGCGGCACGGCGACTCTCGCGGCGACGTGCGTCGGCACCGGCTCGTGTCCCTCGCTGAACACGCAGTCGTGCGGTCCGTTCAGCTGCGGTACGACGATCTGCGCCGGTGACTGCACGTCCGATGCGGCCTGCGCGGCGGGCTCCTTCTGCTCGAGCGGCATCTGCAAGCCGAAGCGCGCGAACGGTGCGTTCTGCAGCTTCGCCACCGAGTGCGGCAGCGCGCTCTGCGTCGACGGTGTCTGCTGCGACACGACGTGCGGCGACCAGTGCGCGGCCTGCAACGTGACCGGCAACGCGGGCACCTGCTCGCCCGTCACCGGTGCGCCGTTCGGCGGTCGCACGCCCTGCGTGACGGATGGGAGCGCGTGTGGAGGAACCTGCAACGGCACCCTCACGACCGCGTGCACCTTCCCCTCGACGGAGTGCCGCGCGGCGAGCTGTACGAGCGGTGTCGCGAAGACGGCGGCGAGCTGCAACGGCGCGGGCGCATGCCCCGCCGAACAGACGGCGGCGTGCGCGCCCTTCGCCTGCAACGGTACGGCGTGCGCCGGCGCCTGTACGACGAACACGGATTGCGCGACGGGCTTCCGCTGCGCCACCGGTTCGTGCGTCGCGCAGCTGGCGGCGGGCGCTGCGTGCACGGTGAACGACCAATGCCTGAGCGGCGCCTGCGCCGACGGCGTGTGCTGCGATCGCGCGTGCGGCGGGCAATGCGAAGCCTGCGACGTCGTGGGCAGCGTCGGGAGCTGCGTGAACGTCGGGACCAGCGCGCCGCACGGCACGCGCCCTGCCTGCACCCCTGGCACCGACGGCTGCCCGCGCACCTGTGGCGTCGCGAGCTCGACCGCGTGCGCAGCGTCGTCGATGGCCTGCGCGACGGACGCCGGCACGGACGCGGCCGACGCATCGAACGACGCGG
>JBKJQC010000640.1:0-3444 GCA_046593995.1 Polyangiales bacterium | reverse complement strand
GAGAGCCCCCTCTCCGCAGAGCACGCCAGATCCCTCGTGACGATGCCCCGCCGCGTCTGCGATAGTCTCATCCGTGCGGAGGGCATTCGTCGCGGTCGCGACCGCAGCGCTCACGGTCTCGGCCGCGAAGGGTGCGGACGCGGGCGGCATGTACTTCTCCGACCGCGGCGTGCGTCCGATGGGGCGCGCGGGTGCGTTCGTCGCAGGCGCCGACGACGGTGGCGCCATCTGGTACAACCCGGCCGGCCTCGCCGACGCAGGGGACTCGTTCCTCGCCGACTTCGCGTACCTGCGGATGTCGAACACGTACACGCGGCGTCTGCGGATCACCGACGCCGACGGCACGGTCCGCAACATCGACTCCCCCGAGATCCGCGGCAGCACCCCGCTCCTCCCGCTGCCGACGTTCGCGTTCACGAAGACACTCGACGCCGACAAGAAGTGGACGGGCGCGCTCGGCTTCATCGCGCCCTACGTCGCGCTCACGAGCTACCCCGAGACGACCGACGACGGGAAGCCGTCACCGGCGCGCTACACGCTCGGCTCGTTCAACGGCTCGCTCCTGGGCATCCCCGGGATGTGGCTCGCGTGGAAGCCGTCGGAGAAGTTCCGCATCGGCATCGGCACCTTTGCGCTCATCGGCACCTTCCAGTCGACGATCACCTTCAGCGTCTGCCCGCAGGACCGGCTCCTCTGTGCGCCCGAGCAGCCCGAGTGGGACGCCGCCGCGCAGATGAAGGTCGGGCCGATGTTCGCGCCCACCGGCAACGGCGGCGTGATTTGGATCCCCGATCCACACGTGCGCTTCGGTCTGAGCGGCCAACTCCCGATCGTGATCAGCTCGAATGCGACGCTGAAGGTGAGGCTCCCTTCGAGCGTCGCGCTCGACAGCGCGAGCGTGCGTGGCGACCAGGCCCACGTCCGCATCGTGCTCCCGGCCGTACTGCGCGCCGGCATCGAGCTGCGACCGCTCGCGAAGGCGACGAACGTCAACGCCGAGTCCGACCTCCGCATCGAGGTCGCCTGGGTGCGCGAGTTCTGGAGCGCGCACAACAGCATCGAGGCGACGCCCGACGGCATCTATCTCGAGAACATCACCGGCGCGCCGAAGTCCGTCGCGATGCCGAAGATCAGCATCCCGCGTGGGTTCGTCGACTCGGACTCGTTCCGTCTCGGGAGCGAGTGGTCGTTCCTCGTCTCCGGCTATCGGCTCGCCCTACGATCCGGCATCAGCTACGAGACGACCGCCGTTCCGCGCGCATACATGTCCCTCTCGTCGCTCGACTTCCCGAAGACGACGCTGATGATCGGCAGCAGTCTGTGGATCGGGAAGCGCTGGCGCTTCGACGCGGTCCTCGGCCACATGTTCACGCAGGACGTGGTGACCTCCCCCGGCGAGGCGAAGATCGATCGCATCAGCCCGCTCAAGGGGAACGCCGGGAGCGAGCCGGTCAACGGCGGGACGTACACGGCGACCGCGCAGTTGATCGGCTTCGGTCTCGAATACAAGTACTGAGTCAGCTCTGCGCGCGGAGGTGCTCGGCGAGCTTGTCGAGCGTCTGGTACCCGAGCTCCACGGCGCCGAAGCCGATGCCCCTGTCGCGCTGCGCCTTGTTCGGATGGAGCTGACGGAGCGTCACCACCGTCTTCTTGTCGCTCTGCTCGTCGAAGGTGATCGTGACGCGAAAGCGTCCCGGATCGTCGTCCGTGTCGTTGCCGTGATCCATCACCAGGAGCTTCGGCGAATCGATCTCCAGGAAGACCATGCGGTTCGGCCACACAGTGCCGTCCGGCCCGCGCATCTCGAAGCGCCAGCGACCGCCGACGCGGATGTCGATCTCGTGCGTCGTGCACACGAAGCCGTTCGGGCCGAACCACCGCGGGAGGTGCTCCTTGTCCGTCCACGCACGGAACACGAGCTCCCGTGGCGCGTTGAAGACGCGGGAGAGGACGATCTCACGGTCGAGTGACCAGTGCGACGGATCAGCGTTTGCGGCGTGCGACATACTCGTTCTCCTTCTGCTTCGCGGTCTCGGTCTTCGTCTCGTTCTCTTGCTCTTGCAGATCGCCGAGGTACTTCTCGAGACGGTCGAAGCGCGCTTCCCACGCGCGCTTCGTGTGCTCGGCCCACGCGACCACCTCGGTGAGCGCTTCCTTGCGCAACCGGCACGGGCGCTTCTGCGCGTCGCGACCGCGCGTGATGAGGCCCGCAGCCTCGAGCACCTTCAGGTGTCGCGAGATCGCCGGAAGGCTGATGTCGAACGGCTCGGCGAGCTCGAGCACTGTCGCGTCGCCGCGAGCGAGCCGCTCCACGATCGCGCGGCGCGTCGGATCCCCGAGCGCGGCGAAGGTCGTGTGGATGGCAGGTCGAGACATGCGAGCTCCGGAGCTTCGGGGTGACGAACAGTATTTAACCTTTATGTTAAGTACGTCGCGAGGGGGAGCTCGTCAAGCGCCGAGGAATCGCGCGACGCGTTCGGCCGTCTCGACCGGGCGCTCGAGCGTGAGATCGTGGCCGGCGTCGATCTCTTCGTAGATCGCGTTCGGGAGCGCCTCGGCCATCCAGCGTTGGCTCCGCGGAGAGGCGAGCGCGTCGCGTACTCCCGCAAGGACGAGCGTGCGCGCGCGGATGCGTGGGAGGAGTGGCTTCGCGTCGTGTCGCGCGGCCGCTGCGAGGTAGCCGAGCAACACCGCGCGTGACGTCGGAACGCTCCGCACGTGCTCTTCGATCGCACGCACACGATCCGGGTGCTCCCGGCGGAATCGCTTCGAGAGGACCCGGCGCGCGAGGCAAGCGTCGCACTCCGGGCCGGGCCGGGCGAGACAACCGCCGAGCGACGCCGCGCGCGCGGGCTGCGCGTGCCGCGCCGAGAGTCCCCACGGCATCGTGGACGCGAGGACGAGACCGTCGACGCGCCCGGCATGTGTTCCGGCGATCCACGTCGCGACCATCCCGCCGAGCGAGATCCCGAACACGTGCGCGCGCGCCACGGACGCCTCGTCCAGCACGGAGACGGCGTCCTCCGCCAGCGAACGCGTGCTCACGATGCGAGCGCCCGCAGGTGATCGGCCGACGCCGCGTGGATCGAACGCGATCACGCGGAACGAGCGCGCGAGCGTCGTCCGGAACGCGCCCCACAGCGCCATCGATCCTCCGAGAGGTCGGACGAGCAAGAGCGGCGCGCCCTCCCCCGTGCTCTCCCACGCGAGCGTCACGCTTGCTCCTGCGCCATTCGACTCAGCGACCGTTGCATGGTCGCGCGCACGCGCTCACGAGCCTCGTCGTCCGTGCCCGTGACCGCCATCGGCGGCAGGATCTCGAGCGTGATCGGGAACGGCAGCGGCAGCCACGGGATCCAGGGACCGAGCGCGAGCCCCCAGGGGAGCGCCAGCGCGATCGGGAACCGTTGCAGGCGGGCCCACTTCGCGAGCGCCACCTTCTGC
>JBKJQC010000607.1:0-5983 GCA_046593995.1 Polyangiales bacterium | reverse complement strand
CGACGGTCATGATCGGCGGGGTCGTCGTCGCCGGCGGCGCGGTCGTCGTCGCGGGCGGCGGGGTCGTCGTCGCGGGCGGCGGCGGCGTCGTCGCGGGCGGAGGCGTCGTCGTCCCCGGCGGCAGCGACCATCCCGGGGGAAGCACCAGCGTGGGCGAGCTCGTCGTCCCGGTCGCCGTGCTCGTCGTCGTCGGGACCGCGCCCGCGTCGGTCTTCGGCGCGGTGCCTGCGTCGGTCGCGGGCTTGGGCTTCACCGTGGTCGCGGCCGGCGCCGGCGCCGGCGTCGGCTTCGCGGGATCCGTCGTCTCGTCGGCGGTCGGCGCGGCGGGCTCCTTCTTTTTCTTCTTCTTGCCGCCGCTGCCGTCGTCTTCGTCCTCTTCGTCGGCGGTCGGCTTCGCGTTCGCGTTCGCGGTCGGCTGCGAGCCGGAGCTCGATTGGACGACGCCGAAGTACACGCCGGTCCCGATCAGACCGAGGGCGAGGACGCCGAGCACGAGGAAGAGACCGCCGCGACCACCGCCGCTCTTCCTGCGGGGCGGCGGCTCGTACGAGGCGACCGGAGCGCCGGCGGACGCCGCACCGGGGGCGATCACGGGCAGCGGCGCGATGGGCGTCCCGGTGCCGCCGACGCCCTGCGCGGGCGCGGACTCCTGGAACATCATCGGCCCGTCCGCGACGACGGTTCGCTGCGGCGCGCGGCCCGCCTCTGCCGGGGGCGGCGGCGGAGCCATGGCAGCATTGGCAGCATCCGCCTGGGGACCGAAGCCCGGCGGCGTCCCGACGAACGGAGTGGGCGCGAACGCCATCTCCGCGGTGGCGCCTCGCATCGGTGCTCCGGGACCCGGCGAAGGCGCGCCGCCGGCGATGCGCCCGAGCACCGCCGCCGAGCGCGCGTCCCCGTACGGCTCGAGCGCGCGCGCAAAAGCGGCAGCGTCCGGGAAGCGGCCGCCGGCGACCTTCACGAGCGCGTGCTCGACGGCGGCGGCGAGGCCCGTAGGGAGATCGGAGCGGAGCTGCCGGATCGGCATCGGCGGCTCCGTGCAGATCTTCACGACCATCTCGTTGTGCGAGAGCTCGCTGCCGGTGGTCTCGAAGGGACGCTTCTTCGTGAGCAGCTCGTAGAGGATCACCCCGACCGAGTAGAGGTCGCTGCGCGGCTCCGCGGCCTTCGCGCTCCGCGCCTGCTCCGGCGACATGTACGCGGGCGTGCCCATCGTGACGGAGGTGCGCGTGAGGTTCGCGGCCTCGTCGCCGAGGATCTTGGTGATGCCGAAGTCGATCAGCTTCACGACCTCGGGGTCTTCCGGCGTGCGCACCACGAAGCAGTTCGAGGGCTTGAGGTCGCGGTGCACGACGCCGGCGCCATGCGCGACCTGCAACGCGCGGAGGATCTGCAGCCCGAAGTGCACGGTGCGCGGGATGTCGATCGGCGCCTGCTGGTCGATGATGATGTCGAGGTCGGTCCCCTCGAGCAGCTCCATCACGATGAAGGGAACGCCCTGCTCGGTCGCTTCGACGCCGTGGATGCGCACCGCGTGCTCGCTCGCGATCTTCGAAGCGGCGACCGCCTCGTTCGCGAAGCGGCTCATCATGCCGGGGCGCTGTCGGATGTCCGACGCCGGGAATTTCAGCGCGTGGACGTTGCCGTTCGCGTCGGTCGCGCGGAACACGGCGCCCATGCCTCCCTCGCCGAGGAGGGCGTCGATGCGGTAGCGGCCGGCGACGTACGAGCCGACGGAAGGGTAGGCGTCCATCGCGCGTTTCATGGTACTGGAGCCGCCGGGGGCCAAGCGACTTCCGCGCAATTTGGGCCGTTTGCCGCTCGACGGGCGCGCGAGAACGTTGCAGATCGGCCCCGGAAGTGGAGAGGTCGAGGGTGCCGCGAGGCGAGATGGGTGCGTCGTCCAGTCGGTGTTCGCGCGGCGCGCGCGCTCTGTTGGCGCTCGCCGCGGCCGCGCTCCCCGTGATCGCGTCGGTGTCCGCGGGCCCGCTCGCGTGCAAGAAGAACCCGGACGCGGCGGGCTCCGCCGCGCCGAGCGGCTCTGCTGCCGGTAGCATCGAGCCGTCGACGGCATTCACCGGTACCGCGCCCTCGCTCGCATCCGCGGTGCCCACGGGGCCGGTGCTCGCGAGCATCCAGCTCTCGACCATCATCTACGCCGAGGCGCGCTGGGGCTCGACGAAGCTCGGGTATCTGCGCTCAGGGGCGATCCTCGCGCGGGGCGAGAGCGCGGCCTCGAAGGCGGGGTGCCCCGGCGGCTGGTACTCGGTGAAGCCTGCGGGCTACGTCTGCATCGGCGAGGGCGCGACGCTCGATCTCCAACACCCGATCGTGCGCGTCACGTCGCACCGACGCCCCGATGTCACGAAGCCGATGCCCTACCGCTACGGCTTCATCCGCGCGGTCGCCCCGCAGTACCTCAAGGTCCCGACGAAGGCCGAGCAGCTGCAGTACGAGTTCAAGCTGCTGCCGCATCTCGCGTACTACGAGAAGCACGAGGCCGAGATCAACGCCGTGTGGCCGGGCGCGAACGACGTGCCCGATGCGGAGCGCGAGGCCTCGCTCCCGAAGGCGCAGGTGAGCCCCGACGCCGCACCGCCGAAGGCGCACGCGCACAAGAAATCGCCATCGTCCAAGACCGACGAAGACGACGACGAGGCCGAGGAAGAGGTCGCCGAGGGTGACAAGCCGTCGAACGCGCTCTCGGTCCTCGAGCTGTTCGGCGCCGACACCGCGCACGAGAAGACGCCGTGGTGGCTCGAAGGTCCGCAGCGTCAGGTGCCGCACCTCTCGACATTCGTCGCGCCGAAGGGGGCGATCATCGCCGGCCGCGTGAAGCGTCACACCGGTCTCGCGCTGATCGACGCGCTCGAGACCGGCCCCGACTCGATGGAGCGGAAGTTCGCGGTCACGACCGATCTTCGGCTCGTCCCGATCAGCAAGCTGAAACCGAACGTCGGCTCCGCGTGGCACGGCGTCGCGCTCGACGACAAGCTCACGCTGCCCATCGCCTTCGCCTATCCGTCGGAGACCAAGAAAGACGCGAAATCGCGGAAGCCGATCAAGATCTACAAGGGCCTCGAGGAGAACAAGGCGACCGAGTCCGGCGACTCGCTCTTCTTCCGCAAGTCCGTGGCGCTCACCGGCAAGGACAAGACGGTAGGCGACACGCGCTACTTCGAGTTCAAGGACGAGACCGGCAAGGGCGGCAAGTGGCTCCGCAAGCAGGACATCGTCATCGCGCGCAAGCCCGACGAGTGGCCCGAGCACGGCAAGGGGACGCAGAAGTGGATCGACATCTCGATCATCAAGCAGACCCTCATCCTGTGGGAAGGTGACAAGCCGGTCTTCGCGACGCTGATCTCCACCGGTCAGGACGGGATGGGCGATCCCAAGACGACGAAGAGCACCCCGCGCGGCACCTTCCGCATCCGCGACAAGCACGTCACCGCGACGATGGACGCGAACGAGGTCGGTAACAAATTCGAGCTGCGCGACGTCCCGTGGGTCGAATACTTCGAGGCTGGCTACGCCATGCATGCCGCGTATTGGCACGACGTCTACGGAACGGCGCGCTCCCACGGCTGCGTGAACCTCTCCCCGATCGACGCCCGCAAGGTCTTCTTGTGGACCGATCCGCCCATCCCGCAGGGATGGCATGGCGTGAGCGCTGCGACGGAGACGGGCAAAGGGACGATCGTCTACATCCACATCTGACGGCCGGTGCGCCGCGCAAGGTTGCCTGTAATTGGCGGCGTTTTCGGTGAGTCCGCGCACGGTCCCTCCCCCGGCCCCTCCCGAGGGAGGGGTCCCGTCCAAGCGCACGCCGCTTCGGCTCGGGATCCGGAGTCGTCTCGCACGTTCGTGAAGTGTCGTGCGTGGGAAGGAGCCCCTCCCTTGGGAGGGGGCGGGGGAGGGACGCGTACGGAATCGTGCGTTTCGCGCAGTGCTCGTACGACAACAACTACATGTCGCGTGTATGCCCTCCGTGACCGACGACAACGTCTCGTCACCTGCGTGTGACCGATCGGCGAGCGCATTCCCCAGGATTCGCGGTCGTTCGGCCATGGCACGGCGCTCGCTGAAGGGAATGACAACACCATGCGGTCCCTCTTCGCTCGCCTCGCCCTCGTCGCCGTTGCCGCCTCCTTCGCCCCGCTCATGGGGTGCTCCGCCGCGACCGGCGACGACGAGGAGACGATCGTCGGCGAGGACGAGGACGGCGTCGACTTCGAGGGAGAGAGCGTCACCGTTCCGGTGCCGAGCGGCACGCAGCTCAAGGCCACGGCGAACGTGAACATCCGCTCGGGCGCGTCGACCGGGTACAAGATCCTCAAGGTCATCCCGAACGGCGCGACGGTCACCGTCGTCAACGGGACGCCGAACGGCGCCTGGTACAACGTGAAGTACGCGGGCGTCACCGGCTGGAGCCACGGCGCATACTTCGACCGCGTCGCCACCTCGCCCCCTCCGTCCGGCGGCGGTACCGACTGCAAGTCGCGCCTCACCGCGCTCGGAGTCACCTGGTCGGCCTCGGGCGCGACGAAGGGGATCAACAACCCCGTGCGCGTCAGCTCGCCGATCCACGGCGTCGCCTTCCGCTACGTCGCGTCGACCACGTCGTCGCCGGTGCTCGTCGACTGCACCCTCGGCCTGAAGCTCGCCGCGGCGGCCGACAAGATGAAGGCCTACGGCGTCACCGAGTTCACGCACATCGGGACCTACAACTACCGCTACATCGCCGGCACCACGAAGCTCTCGAACCACTCGTTCGGCACCGCGATCGACATCGCCGGCATGCGCGCGAACGGCGCCTACTACTCGCTCGACAACAACAACCACTTCGTGAAGAACACCGCGTCCGCGACCTGCTCGCAGGCGCGCACGACGGCGGGCGACAAGGTCCTCAAGGGTTGGGCGTGCGACGCGAACGCGGCCGGCGTCTTCAACATCATCCTCACGCCGAACTACAACACGGCGCACCGCAACCATTTCCACGTCGATCTGACCGCCGGCGCGAACATGATCAAGGCGGACGAGGGGACGGCGGGCACCGGGTTCGACGCGAACACGGTCGATCCGTTCTCGCTCGAGCCGCTCGGCGACGGGATCGAGACGAACGACGTGGACGTCCACGACGACGTGCCCCAGGAACTCTTCGTCCGCGAGCTCGAGATCCAGCGGGCGGCGGGCGCGGTCGTCGCGCTCCCCGAGGACTTCTCGCTCCTGAAGTGACGCGGAAGCTCCGTGAGGGAGCAAACGACCGCGACGTTACCGGTGGCCGAGCGCTCCTTTTCACGAAGGCAGCGCTCGACCTCCGTCTGGACACAGTGAAGCCTTGCCTCGCTCCGGCCGTCTGTATGGGCTGCTGGGAAGAGCGGCGCGCCGTCCGACGAGACTCTCCCATCCGGAGACACTCCACGGGAAAACGGCGCGCGTGAGGGAAGGCGATGCACGTGAACAAGGTTCGAGGCGCGCGGTCGGTCCAGGGGTCGGTCCAGGGGCGTAGGGCGAAACGGGTCGGAGTCGCGAGCGTGCTCGTGCTCGCCGGGCTGCTCGGTGAAGGTGTCGTCCGCACGGGTGTGCGCGCGCAGGGCTTCCCCCCGATCCCGCCGGATCTCGCAGGGAAGATCCCTCCCGGCTTCCTCCCGCCCGGTGCATTGCCTCCGGGGCTCGCACCGCCGCCGTCCAAAGGCGGCCCCGCGTCAGACGTAACGAAGCCGCCGACCAGCTCGGGCAAATGGACGGGACCGCTTCCGGGCGTTCCCGTCTCCGGCCCGCAGCCCGGCCTCGCCGAGTGGACGGTCCTCGTCTACGCCGTCGCCGACAACGATCTCGAAGGACCGATCCTCGACGACCTCGACGAGATGGAGCGCATCGGCTCCGTGCAGGGCGTCAACGTCGTCATGGAGATCGATCGCTGGCGGCCGAAGCCGAGCTCGCCGGCCGCGAGCCGCGACGACAAGACGAACGGCGACTGGGA
>JBKJQC010000554.1:0-3786 GCA_046593995.1 Polyangiales bacterium | reverse complement strand
AGTGCTGCCGCGCGCGTGCCGCGACCGCCATGAGGCTCGCGCATGCGAGAGCGTCGTTGCGTTGAAGCCGGGATCGGCAGACCTCTCGAAGTCTCCCCGCCTCCTCGCCTCCCTGTGAACGGGCGGCTCGACAGAGTCAGCGGCGTGACGCTGAAGCGACGACGAGACGCCGTTCTCCGCCCGTACCGTCGAGATCAGGCTCGGTGACTCAGACGCGAGCGCGGTGCTCGTCCGAGAGCTTCACGATGCCCTCCAACAGCCGATCGGCAGCGCGCTTCTGCGTCGCGGGCCGGCTCCCCTGCGCGCGCAGATCCGCGAGGTCGATCTCCGCGCCGAACATCACCGTGATCGGATGCTCGTCCGTCGGCTTCACCCAGTTCCGTTGCCACTCGGTGAGCAGATTGTTGCTCAGCCCGTGGATGAAGATCGGGATCACTCGCGCCGTGGCTTCGAGCGCGACCTTGCCCACGCCCGGCTGCGCGGGGAGGAACGAGTACGGATCGTCCGACTTGTTGCGGGTACCTTCCGGGTGGAGGCCCATGATCGTCCCCGGCTTCTCGAGCTCTTCGACGCAGCGCTGCAGGCTGTAGCGATTGAACGACGCGCGCTGCCGATCGCGGAGGATGGGCGGGAACATCGCCATCCCGCTCATCGTCGCGTTGAGGAGCGGTCCGAGCGGGTGATCGTAGAAGAAGTTCGCGCGGACCGGGAAGAGGATCCGCTTCGAGAGCTTCGTCTTCCAGAAGAGGATCGCCGTGATGACGTAGAAGTCGAAGAACGAGCGGTGGTTCGCGACGAGGAGCAGCCGCTCCTGCTTGCCGTAGGACGCGAGCGTCTCGAGCCCTTCGACCTGGAGCCGGCGTCCACCGGCGCTCCAGATCAGGCCGCCCATGAATGCCGTGTTCCACGCGGCCTGCGTGCCCTGCATGCGCAGGTTCACGAAGTCTGCGAGCGCATAGGCGATTCGCTCGTTTTTGTGGAGCAGCCCGAGCTGCTCGCGCGTGGGCCGCGTCATGGGGGGCCGGCAGCCTACTACTTCCGGCGTCGCCGCTCATTGCCTGCTTCGTCTTCCTCTTCGGTCTCCTCGTGGAGCGGCTCGTCGAGCGGTGTGTGCGCTTCCACATCCTCCCGGCCTTTGCCCGAACCGTCCGCCACGCGCACCCGGGGCGCTCCTTCCGGCGTGGCCGCGATCCGGACGCGGCCGTCGGGCTCCGCTGCCTCGGCCCGCGGCGGGGCGAGACCGTGTTGGACGCGTTCGCGGGCGCGCCGCATGGCCGTGACCGCCACGTCGCCGGCGCGCTTCACCGCGTCCGCGGCGACCTGCATGCGCTTGGAGAGGATCCACGACATGACGGTGAAGATCGCGGGCAAGAGGACCTGGAGCACGAGCGAGACGACGACGATCGCGATCGTCAGCCCGACGGTGGCGAAGAGGGCGCCTATCCAGGGCCACTGCGACGGCCCGCGGTGGTGCCGTCGTTCTTGTCGAGAGGCGCGGCGCGCGGCACGCTCGGCCTCGCGACGTTGTTTGTGCGCGCGCCGCACGTCCCGCATTCGCTCCTCGAAGTCTCGTGTCTCCTCTTCGACCCGACGCTCGAGGTCGCGGCCCATCGTCTCCATCACGCGCTCGAAATCGTGCTTCTCGCGCTTCGCCTCCCGCTTCTCCTCGCGCTTCTCCTGAGGCTTCTTCTCGTCGCGCTTCCCGTCGCTTCGGGCCGCGCGGATCCGCTCGAGGAGCGGAGCGATCCGCGTCGCGCGCTGATCGGGATCCGGCGCGAGCATCTGCTCGAGAACGGTGATCAACACCTCGCTCGGAGTCCCCGCTCGCGAGGCGAGCGCGGCCCGCACGTCGACGGCGAGCCCCTTGTGCGGCAGCGACTCGGGCTCCGCGCCGGTGAGCATCGCGAGCGCCGTCGCGCCCACGGCGTAGACGTCGGTGCCCGGCCCCGCGCGCCCCTGGAACTGCTCGGGTGCCATGTAGCCGAACGTGCCGACCACCGTGCTGCCACCGTCCGGGCGCAGCTTCTCGCGTACGGCGCCGAAGTCGACGAACGCGAACGAGCCGTCGGGGCGGCGAATCACGTTCCCCGGCTTCACGTCGCGGTGGATGACCTGCGGCGCGCGTCCGTGCAGGTAGTCGAGGATCTCGGACGCGTCCCGGAGGAAGCGCAGCACCTCGCCCTCCGAGAAGCTCACCGCGCGCTTGCGCAGTGACGCGAGGCTCTCCCCCTCGATCTTCTCCATCACGAGGTAGAGCGCGCCCTCGTCCTCGAAGTGGTCGACGTAGCCGGGCAGCCTCGGGTGCGAGAGCCCGGAGAGCACCCGCGCCTCGCGCTCCGCCAGCTCCACGTCCTTCCACGCGCGCGCGTTCCGCACGTCGAACCGCTTGATGGCGACCGGCCGTCCGCTCTGAGCGTCGCGTCCATCGAAGGTTCGGCCCTGCGACCCTTCGCCGAGCGGCTCGAGGAGGGCGAATCGTCCGCCGCGAAGCCGCTCCGTCATTCCGGTTATCATGGCAATCATGCAAGGGGGGGACGCAAGGGGCGGTCAGCCGGGGAGCCCTTACAGCCGGCGGGAGGGCGGCCGCGAGATCGACGACGCGCGCAAGCTACGGCAGCTCCTACAGCTCCGCGATCTCGTCGACGATCTGATCGAGGAGGGGCTCCTCCAGCGCAAGAACCTCGCGGAGGTGATGCGCACCATGCTCCCGCGGATCTGCGATCTCGTCGGCGCGCGCGGCGCCTTCGTGCAGAGCTACGACGAGGATCTGGGCCTCACGATCTTCCGCACGCCTCGCGAGCTCGCGATCCCCCAGTGGGAGGAGCTCCTCGCGCGTACCGGCGACGAGCGGCGAGAGGTCGTGACCGAGACCATCGGCACCGATCTGATCATCGCGCAGCCGCTCGACGTCGCGGGCGAGTGGTTCGGACGCGCCGGCTTGATCGTCCCGAGCGACGCCGCCGAGGCGGAGGATCCCGAGCACCTCCACGCGCTCCTCGACATGGCGTGCGAGGAGCTCGACAACTTCCTCTACTCCATCAAGGCCGCACGCGAGAAGCATAGGGTCATGATGGAGCTCGGCGACGCGCTTCGTCACCGCGTCCTCTCGGAAGGGCTGCAGCAGGGCGTCCGCGCGCTCTCCAAGGCGACGCCCCTCGAGCGCATGTTGCTCGTCTACGTCGCCCAGGAGGACTCCGCGTCGACGCTCCACGTCCAGCTCTTCGACCGCGGCGAGCTCACGGTCGACACGATGGGCGCCAAATCGGGGGCGGCGGAGGATCACGCGAAGATCCGCGAGGAGGGACGCGACTGGCTCTACGGCCGGAACAACGCGCTCCTCGAGCGTTTCGGGTTCGTCGGCTCGCGCGAAGAGGTTCTGATCAGCGGCGTCACCAACGCCATCAAGGTCGGCAAGGTCGTCGCCACCTCGACGAGCGGCTTCTTCAACACCTACGACCGCGAGCTCCTCGCCGGCTTCACCGGGTTCATCCGCCAGCGCGTCGTCGACTTCAACAAGGAGTGGCGTCGCCTCGCCGCATCCTTCCGCCCGAACGACGTCGCGCGTCTCCTGCGCGCGGACGACTACGAGGAGCGGTACCTCGCGCCCCGCGAAGAGCGCGTCGCCATCGCCTACGCGGACATCGCCGGCTTCACGCGCCTGTCGGAGCAGGTGCTGCGCACGCCGAGCGCCGTCGCTGCGCTCGTCGAGGCGTGGAGCGCGGACGCCGTGCGCCTCGTCTACGAGCACGGCGGCGTCTTCGACAAGATGGTCGGCGACTGCATCAT
>JBKJQC010000237.1:0-11685 GCA_046593995.1 Polyangiales bacterium | reverse complement strand
GATCTCGCGGGCTTCGCGCGACAGCTCCGTCGTGATCGCCCCCGTCCCGCGCAGCTCCGCGAGCATCCCTGCGAAGAGCTCGCGTGAGAAGAACACCGCGCGCCCCTTGAACCACTTCGTGTAGACGACCTTGCGCGACCGCGCGAGGCGCTCGCGGAGGTGCCACAGCGCGACGACCCGATCGTCTGCCCCCTCGTCCCAAGCCCAACGCATCGGCACGCGCGGGTGGAGCTCGCTCCAGAGCGACTTCGGCTCCGCGCGATTGGTCAGCGGGTAGACGAGCAGCGCTCCATGGCGCTCGATGGCGGCGATCGCCTTCTCCTCCGGCTTCGCGCGCATATCTCGGTCGTTGGACGGTGGAAGCTGGCTTCGGTCGCTCGTCAGACCTTTTCGGCGCGCGCGGAGCCGAGGAGCCCCGCGGGACGGACGAGTAGCACCGCCACGAGCAGAACGAAGACGATCGCGTCCTTCATTCCGCTGAACGACGTGCTCTTGACGAGCTCCCCGAGGAACCCGAGGAGGATCCCGCCGAGCATCGCGCCGGGGATGCTACCGATGCCGCCGACGACGGCAGCGACGAACGCCAGCGTCCCGATCGCAGTGCCCATCGTGGGCTCGATCGAGGCCTGCGTCGTCGAGTAGAGCACCGCGCCGATCGCGGCGAGCGCGGAACCCACGGCGAACGTGAAAACGATCACGCGCGACGGGTTGATCCCCATGAGGCGCGACGCTTCGGCGTTCACGGCGACGGCGCGCATCGCTTTGCCGATCCAAGTGAAGTGCACGAGCGCGTAGAGCCCAGCCATCACCACGGCCGCAGCGCCGATCACGAAGGGCAGCGGCGGCGCGAGCCGCGGATCGAACTTCTGTGGCGTCGCGCTGAAGGCGAGCTGCGCGACCGACTGGAGGAACATCGACACGCCGATGGCCGTGACGAGCGGCGCGATGCGCGCGGTGGCGCCGCGAGCGCGCGAACGGAGCGGCCGATACGCCACGAACTCGATCGACACCCCGAGCGCCACGGCCGCGACCATCGCGAACACCGTCGCGATGACGACCCCACGCTGCCCCCCACCCGCATACCCACCGAGCAGCCGATCGTTCACGAGGAACGCGGCGTACCCGCTCATCATGCGCACCTCGCTGTGCGCGAAGTTGATGAGCCGCAGCACGCCGTACACCATGGTGTACCCGAGCGCGATGAGGGCGATCATGCAACCCTGCGCGGTTGCGTTGAGGAGCCAGGCGAGCATGAAGAGGTCTAGGGTCTAGGGTCCAGGGTCTAGGGCTGGAGAGAAGACGAGAGGTCGAGAGTCGAGAGTCGAGAGTCGAGAGTCGAGAGCCGAGAGTCGAGAGTCGAGAGGGGGCGAAGCTCTCGCTCTCGCACCCTAGACCCTAGACCCTAGACCCTAGACCTCTTCAGACGGAGATCTGCGTGTGGTAGCGGAACTCGCCCCCCATGATCTTCATGACGGTCACAGGCTTCTGGGCGTTGTGCTCGGCGTCGATGTCGAACGTGCCGGTCACGCCTTCGAAGCCCTTGGTCTGTTCGATGGCGTCGCGGAGGGCGTCGCTCGTCTCGGCGGTCGCGCGGCCGAGGGCGGCCATCACCATCTTGAGGACGTCGTAGCCGCCGGCGGAGAGCGAGGAGGGGACCTTGCCGTGACTCGCCTTGAACTTCTCGACGAAGGGCTTCGCGCGCGGGTTCGGGCCCTCGGCGGCGAAGAGGTCGGTGAAGTAGCAGCCTTCGATCGACTCGATCACGCCCTTGGCGCGGGTCGCGGGGCCGTCCCAGCCGTCGGTGCCGAGGAGCGGGATGTTCTCCATGCCGACCTTCAGCTTGGTCGGTCCGATCTTCGCCACGTCCGACGGGTAGACGGGGGCGAAGATGATCTGCGGCCCGGCGTCCTTGATCTTGGTGAGGAACGTGAGGACGTTCGTCTCCTCGGCCTGGAAGGTCTCCCTCGCGACGATCTTCCCGCCGAGCTTCTCGAAGTCGCGCGTGAAGATCGACTGCAGGCCCTCGCTGTATTTGTTGCCGGTGACGAAGATCACGGCGGCCTTCTCGGCCTTCAGGTGTTCGCGCGCGAATTTGGCGGCGGCGCTCCCCTGCTTGTCGTCCGTGAAGCAGATCCGGAACACGTACTTCTTGTTGCGGGTGACCTCGACGTTGGTCGCGCTCGGCGAGATGAGCGGGACCTTCGCCTTCTCTGCGTAGGCGGCCGCCGCGAGGGTGGGGGTCGAGCCGGCGTCGCCGAGGACGGCGAGCACGCGGTCGCGATCGATCAGCTTCTGGATCTTCTCGCTCGCGAGCGTCGGATCGAGCTTGGTGTCCTCGTAGAGGATCTTCACCTTCCGCCCCTTGAACCCGCCGGCAGCGTTGATCTCCTCGAGGGCCATCTCCATGCCCTCCTTGGTCTCGACCCCGAGCGAGCTGTTCTCGCCGGAGAGGCCGAGGATCGCGCCGAGCACGATGTCGCCCGAGCCGGTGTTGTTCTTCTTGCAAGCCGAGCCTGCGCCGAGCACCACGCCTGCCGACGAAGCCGCGACGCCACCGATGAAGAGACGACGAGTGATCATGTCCGGCCGCGAATAGTACGTGCAGAGGTGGGCGTCGACTCGCCCGCTGCCCTCGTGGCTTCCTCGGAGAGTCAGCGCTGGTATCCTCCGCGGGATGCGGGGCTTCCGGCGCGAAGAACGTCTCTCGACCTGGCGGCGCATGGCGCTCCACGCGTGGAAGGCTCCGTCGGATCCGAGCGTCTACGGGTCGCTCGAGATCGACGCGTCCGAGACGATCCCGTTCCTCCGCGACCTCCGCGCGCGGACCGGCGCGCGTGTCACCATCACGCACCTCGTCGGGTACGCGGTCGCCAAGGCGATCGCGGAGCGGCCGCAGGTCAACGCGATCGTGCGCCTCGGCCGGCTCTATCGCCGGGAGACCGTCGACGTCTTCTTCCAGATCGCGTTCGAGGGCGGCGAGGATCTCAACGGCCACAAGGTGTCGCGCGCCGACGAGAAGGGCGTCACCGCGGTCGCGCGCGAGCTCGAGGCGGCAGCCGAAAAGGTCCGCGCGCGTAACACCGCCGATGTCCGCGCCGCACGTCGGATGGCCGATCTACCTCCGTTGCTGACCGCGGCGGCGATGCGCCTCGGCACCTTCGCCACCTACGAGCTCGGGCTCGATCTCTCGCGGCTCGGCGTCCCTTACGACGGCTTCGGCAGCGTGATGGTCACGAACGTCGGCGGCTTCGGGATCACCTCCGGATTCGCGCCGCTGCTCCCCTTCGCGCGCTGTCCGATCCTGCTCCTCGTCGGCGAGATCCACGAGAAGCCGGTCGTGCGTCAGGGCGCGGTCGTCGCGCGCGCCATCCTCCCCATCGGCGTCACGTTCGACCACCGACTGCTCGACGGCTACCAGGCGGGGAAGCTCGCCACGCGCCTGCGTGAGATCCTCGAGCACCCGCACGTCGCGCTCGCATCCGAGCTCGAGGCGATCGATCCGGCGACCGCACCGAGCTGATCCCTGCTCACGCGCGACGAAAGCGCGCGCTGGTCAGGTCCCGTGGAGAGCGCGTAGACGTCTTGCCACGCGGAAGGCCATCTCCAAGGCCTGCGCGTAATTGAGGCGCGGGTCGCACGCCGTCTCGTAGTTACGCGAAAGGTCGCTCTCGGTGATGCCTTGCGCGCCACCCAGGCACTCGGTCACGTCGTCGCCGGTCAGCTCGAAGTGCACGCCACCGAGGTACGTCCCCGAGGCCTGGTGCGCGTCGAACGTCGCCTCGAGCTCGCGGAGGATCGCGTCGAAGTTCCGCGTCTTGTGCCCGCTCGTCGCCGTGACCGTGTTGCCGTGCATCGGATCGCAGACCCAGAGCACGAGCCGCCCTTCACGCTTCACGGCGTCGAGCAGCTTCGGCAGCGCGTCCTCTACGTGCGTCGCGCCCATGCGGGTGATGACGACGAGGCGACCGGGCTCACGCCCCGGATCGAGCACGTCGCTCAGCCGCAAGAGCTCGTCGGGCGACATCTTCGGGCCGACCTTCACGCCGATCGGATTGCGGATGCCGCGGAAGAACTCGACGTGCGCGCCATCGAGCGCGCGCGTGCGCTCACCGATCCACGGCAGGTGCGTCGTCAGATTGTAGTGCCCGGTGCGACGCGGGACCTTGCGCGTCTGCGCCGACTCGTAGTGGAGGTTGAGGCCTTCGTGGCTCGTGTAGAAGTCGACGCGGGAGAGCTCGTCGATCGCGCCCTCACCGAGCGCCTCCATGAAGCGAAGGGCATCGGCGAGCTGCCGCATGACGAGCTGGTATTCGTCGCGGAGCTGCGGCGGGAGCGCTGCGCTCTCGAAGAACGAGAGGTCCCAGTACTCGGGGTGATGGAGATCGGCGAAGCCACCGGCGCTCAGCGAACGGACGAAGTTCAGCGTCGTCGCCGCGTGCAGATACCCCTCGACGAGGTTCTTCGGATCTGGCCTCCGCGCCTCGGCGGTGAACTCGCCGCGGTTCACCAGGTCGCCGAAGTAGCTCGGGAGCTCGACCCCATCCCGCGTCTCACGCGGGCTCGAGCGAGGTTTCGCGTACTGCCCGGCGAACCGCCCGACCCGCACGACGGGCTTGCGCCCGCCGAGGATCAGCACGAGCGACATCTTGAGCAGGATCTTCAGCTTGTTGACGATCGGATCCGGCCGACACTCGGACGTCGTCTCGGCGCAGTCACCGCCCTGGAGGAGGAATCGCTTCCCGACCTGCGCCTCGGCGATGAGCCCTTTGAGCTGCTCGACCTCCCACGACGTGACGAGCGGCGGCATGGCGTGCAGACGCGCGACGGCTTCGTCGAGGGCGCGCGGATCCTCGTAAGGCACGTCCTGCGCGTTCGGCTTTCCCTTCCACGACGTCGGCGACCAATGCACGGCCGCATCCTAGCGCACCGCGTCAGCGCGCGCTCGGGCGCCATCTTCGAGAGGACTACGCCGCGACGCCCGGGCGCTGACCTTCGGTGTGGTCCGACTCACAGACCGCACGGACGCTCGGCCGCGCGCGCACGCGACCTGCCCAGGCGCGGACCTTCTCGGGGAGCTTCTCCATCGCCTTCTGCGACAGGATCGCCACCACGGGTCCGAGGGTGACGTCGGCGATCGAGAACTCCGCGCCGACGAGCCACGAGCTCCCGAGCAGCGGATCCATCCCCGTGAGCGCCTCGACGATCTCGGCCTCGGCGGTCTCTGCTTCGTCGCCCGCCGCGAGGACCTTCTTCATCTTGCCGTAGAGCTTCATGCCGAACCCGGCCCACGCGTAGGCGAGCGCCTGCGGCTCGCGCTGGCTCGGCATGAGCGAGCGCGGGTACGCCGAGTCGAGCCAGTAGAGGATCGCTGCGGAGTCCCAGAGGACGAGGTCGTCACGCACGAGGAGCACGGGGACGCCCTTGGTCATCGGTGACTTGCCGACGAGCTCCTCTGGGTGCGGCGCATCCGGCTCGAGCTCGACGATCTCGATTTCCTGCTCGATGTCGTGCTCGGCGACCGCGATGCGCACGCGTCGGGAGTACGGGCAGTTGCGGTGCGCGTAGAGCTTCATCGCCGTCATGCTGAAGCACGTAGCGGACCGCTTCGACTGTACGCGTCCTCACCAACCTCTGCCGTGCGAGGGCACAGTGCATACGGACGAGCCCGCTCTGCGACGCGGGTCGGGTGCTTCGGCTACGCTACGCCGCCATGCAGCAGAAACGCGTCGGGTTCATCGGTGGCGGCAACATGGCCTCGGCGCTCATCCGTGGGCTCCTGCACGGCGGCGCCTTCCTCGCGCCACAGTCCGTCTGCGTCGGTGACGTCGCGCGCGGCCAGCTCGACAAGCTCGCGTCCGAGCACAAGGGGATCGTCACGACCACGAGCAACGCCGAGGTCTGCGCGTTCGGCGACATCCTCGTGCTCGCAGTGAAGCCGCAGATCGTCGACAAAGTCCTCGCCCAGATCGCGCCGCACTTCCGCGCGTCGTCGCTGCTCGTGTCGGTGTGCGCGGGCGTGTCGACGGCCGGGATCGAGTCGAAGCTGCCGAAGGGGAGCCGCGTCGTGCGCGCGATGCCGAACACCGCAGCGACCGTGCTCGCGGGCGCGACGGCCGTGAGCCGCGGCGCGCACGCGACCGAAGAGGACATCGAGGTCGCGGAGCGATTCTTCGGTCTCGTCGGACGCACGACCGTCCTCGACGAGTCGCTCCTCGACGCGGTGACCGGCCTTTCGGGCAGCGGCCCCGCGTACATGATGCTGATCATCGAGGCGCTCGCAGACGGCGGAGTGAAGGTCGGTCTGAGCCGCGACACCGCGCTGATGCTCGCCGCGCAGACGGTGTTCGGCTCCGCGAAGCTGCTCCTCGAGACGGGCGAGCACCCGGGGCGCCTCAAGGACATGGTCACCTCCCCGGGCGGAACCGCGATCGCCGGGCTGCACACGCTCGAAGCGGGCGGCCTGCGGACGACGCTGATCAACGCCGTCGAAACCGCGACCCGCCGCGCGACCGAGCTCGGCGAAGCGATGGACAAGAAGCTCCGCGGCTGACAGAGGGAGTTCGTCAGAGCCACGCGCATCGACGGGATCGATGACAGGGTCCGGGGCTACGCGCGGACGACCGGGACGGCGCCGCGGATCGCGCCGGGGTGGAACGCGAGGTCGCCGGCGGCCAGCACCCGAGCGAGCGTCGCGGCATCGCCTTGGAACACTGCCCCACTCCGATCGAGCACCGCCCGACCCACCTCGGCGGGCGGCAGCAGGTCCACGATGGCGCGACCCTGTTCGAGGGCCGCGCGCCACGTGCGGCCGAGGGCTTCGCGATCCGGAGGAGGGCCGTCGAACGCGAGCGTGTCGAACTCGACTGCTGGATAGCGAGCCGTTCGCGACGCCTCCTCCAGGATGAACCGCGGACCGAGCCCCGGATCCTTCCCCGACGCGGCCCAGGCGAGGCAGCCGAGCGGCGTCATGCGCTCGTGACAGGTGAGAATGTCGATCCAGTCCCGGACCGCGACGCGACCCACGAGCGCGAGGGCCTTGTTCGTCGCGAGATCGAACGGGTGAAGCATGAGACCGAGGTCGGGATGCATGACGAGGGGGAAGAAGCGGTACGCGCTGTCGCGGACCCACTGGACCTCGACCGCCTCGCTCCCGCTCCGGACCACCACCTCGACGAAGCCGATCGAGCGGCGGGCTGGCTCGACCGAGAAGCCGGCGGCGACGAGGGCGCGCTGATCGGCGTCCGACGAGGTCGCGAGCGCCTCGTCCGTGTCGTGGAATAGGTCGATGTCCCGCGAGAGCCGCGTCCCGCCGAGTGCTTGGTTGAGCGCGAGGCCACCGGCCACGTACTGCTCACCGCTCGCGACGCGGAGGTCAGCTAGGAGTCGGCAGACGCGTCGCTGAAGGTCTGTCAGAGGCATCGCTTGAGCTCGGCAGCACGAACGAACGTCGCGCGATCCGCGTGACGCTGGATCTCCGTGAGGATCCAGCGGCGCTCGTCGTCGGAGCGGGGATGGTACTCGCGCGCGACGAACCAGAGGCACCGATCGCGCTGCGCATCGACGAAAGCATCGATCTCGGCCGTGAGCGCAGCGTGGTCCATGGGTCTCCATTCTACGCCTCCCCACGCGCTCCCGCACTCGCGTCCGACCGACCCCAGGCTGACCCGGTGAGCGCATCGCGAGGGCACTAGTCGCGTTCGAAGGCGATGCGCTCGGCGAGGTGTCCGAGGACCGCACGGCGCTCTCTGCGCGCGGCCACGTCGACGACGCTGTCGTAGATCGAGAGCCAGAACGAGCCGGCGGCGCGCTCGCGGAGCCACGGTGCGTGGCGACCGAGATCGAGACCGAGCCCGCACACGACGATCGCGTGGTGCGCGGCGACGCGCTCGAGGCGACGCAGCACCTCGGCCAGCACCGGACCGGTGAACGGCAGATAGAGGAAGAACACGGTGCCGTCGTCGAGGTTCGCGTCGCGCGCGTCCGTCTCTTCGAACGCGACATCGACGCCGAGCCGCGCGGCGATCCCACGCGCGCGAGTGACGAGCGCGGGCTGGAGTTCGATGCCGCGTGCGGTCGCGCCCGTGAGGAGTCGCGCGAGGATGACGACCTTCCCGACCCTGCGCCGAGATCGACGAAGACATCCTCTGGGACGACCGGTACCTCGAGCAGCATGCGGATGATCGGAGCGACGCCGCTCGCGTGGTAGCCGATGAGATGCTCGCCCGGCCCCCTCGCCGAGACGCGCGAGGGCTCGGTCGCGAGCGCGAGACGCTCGTCGAGCGCGCGATCACGCTCGGCCGGCGGGATCGCGACGAGCCACGAGAGGAGCTCTGGGGCGGCGCTCAGGCGAGCGTGACCGACGCGTTGGTGATCACGGACTCGCTGCGCTCTTTGACGCTGACCGTCAGTGCGTAGCGGTTCCCCTCCATCGCCCACCCTTCGGTCACGAGCGTGTCCCCCGGCCACACCGGCTTGCGGAACTGCGCTTCGAACGCGCGGAGCTTCGTCGCGTCACCGCCGGCCGCGCCCTTCACCGCGTGACGGATCATGTGGCCGAAGGTGCAGAGACCATGGAGGATCGGCCCCTTCTCGAAGCCGACACTCTTCGCGAAATCGGGGTCGGCGTGGAGCGGGTTGAGATCGCCGGAGAGGCGATAGAGGAGCGCCTGCTCCTTGGTGGTCTCTTCCTCCACGCGGAAGTCGGAGGGCTTGCCCTGCGGGGGGACGAGCGACTCCTCGCGCGGCGGGGGACTCCCGCCGAAGGCACCGGCGCCGCGATAGATGATGTTCCATGTCGTGTCGAAGAGCGGATCACCTCCGGCGAGCGACGTCTGCGTGTCGACGACCACGACCGCGAACTTCTTGATGTCGTAGATCCCGCGGATCGTCGCGGTGGTGAGCAGCTTCCCCTCGGGCGGGATCGGCTGGTGCAGCTTCACCTTCTGGGCGCCGTGCACGACCATCGCGAGGTTGCCACCCGTCTTCGACAGCATCCCGAAGATAGGGGCGAAGACCGGCACGACCGCGAACGACGGGTACGTCTTCGGGCCGCGGCCTTCGAAGAGGTAGTCGAGCTCGTCGACCTTCGCGCCGATGCCGAGCGCGTACTGCACGACATCCTTCCATCCGTACTCGAACGTCGACGGCTCGGACGGCTTACCCACGATCGACAGGTCGAACGACATCGTCTCGGTGATCTCCTACGGCGCGCCGTCTACCACGAAGCCACGCGCCCGCGTATCCGTCAGGACCAAGCCTCGGCGGCGCGCGACGCGATCATGGCGCGGCAGCGCGCGAAGACCGCGTCGTCGCGCAGCGGCGCGAGGAGCGGGCAGTGGTCCATCCACAGGACGTCGACGAGCGGGAGGTCCGCGGCGGTCTCGAGCGCCTCCAGCGCCTCGGTCCACATCGTGGCCGCGCAGTAGAACTCGACGCTGATCTGGCGGAAGAAGGCGCGCTGACGCAGCGACGAGTTCGACGTGTCGGCGATGACCCGGAACATCGTCACGCCCTCGCCGAGCGGCTCGCCGGCCGCCGCCCTCTCGAGAAGCGGGACGAGGTTATCGCGCACGCTCGCGATCGGGAGATCGATGTGCGCGAGATCCTGCACGAGGCGCTGCGCCATCGCCCTGTCCTTCCACCAGAGCGCGAGCCGCGCGCGCTGGAGGACCTGCGCGACGGCCGAGTCAGCGACGGCGAGCGATCGCGCGAGCCCAGCCTCGGCCTTCTCGCGATCGCCGAGGAGCGCGTACGTGCGGGCGCGCTCCCAGTGCCCGGCGACCGAGTTGGGATCGAGTCGGATCGCTAGGTCGAGCCGGCGGAGACCTTCGTCGGGGTGACCGCACTCGCAGAGCAGCCGTCCAAGGTATTCGTGCGCCTCGGCGAGGAGCGGCGAGCGCGCGACCGCCTCTTGGAACGCGCGCACCGCGGCGCGCGTCTCGCCTTGCTGGAGGCGCAGGATCCCGATGGTGTCGAATGTCTCGCCGATCGATGCGTCGACGGCGAGCGCGCGGAGCGACACCTCCTCGGCCTCCTGAATGACCGCCGCGTCGCTCGAGCCGGTGAGGACCCAGTGGCGCGTCAGCGCCGCGCCGAGCGCGCTCAGGATCCACGGGTCGTTCGGCGAGCTCGCCCGCGCGCCGCGCAGGATCTCGATCGCGGTGCGCACCGGTCCGGGGCCGAACTTAACGTACTCGACGCGCGCACGACGGTAGGCGTCGCGCGCGTCGGGATCGGAGGGCCCGCGGCGCCCGCCTTCGTCGGACAGACGCATGCGCAACGCCTCGGCGACGCCGGCGACCACGGCGTCCTCGAGCGCGAACGGCTCGTTGCCCGCAGCCTCGAAGCGCTCGGACCAGAGCTGCGTGCCGCCCGAGACCTGGACGAGGCGTGCCCGCGCGCGTGCGCGTCCCGAGGCCACGCGCACGGAGGCCTCGAGCACGAAGTCGACCGCGAGCACCTTTCCGAGCGTCGAGGCCTCGGTCGGCGTCTCCTGGGTGGCGGCGCGCACCGTCGCCGTGGGGAGCACGCGCAGCCCTCGGAGCGGGACGAGCGCGTCGGCGATCGCGTCGATCAGATCGTTGGTCCCCGCGCTGATCGTGCCGCTCTGCGCGACGACGGCGATCGTCTTCGGTCCGGCCGGGGTGTGCACCGACGTGGGACCGGCGATCGAGATCGGCGCCCGCGCCGTCGGCTCGGCGCGTTCGACGCGCGCGCCGCGTAGCTCCTCGAGCCGACGCAGCGCCTCCTGCGCGTCGGGTCGCTCTTCACGCCGGCGGGCGAGGATCTTGCGACAGAGCTGCGCGACGCCCTCGGGGATGTCCGCGACCTTCGCGCGCGGATCCGGCGCGACCGAGGCGAGGCGGGCGGCGGCGAGCGCGTAGACCGTGTCGCCCTGGAAAGGCAGCTCGCCGGTGAGCATCTCGTAGAGCACGATGCCGAGCGCGAAGATGTCGGCGCGCCCGTCGAGCTCGCGGCCTTCGACCTGTTCGGGCGCCATGTACGCCGGCGTTCCGATCGCGGATCCGACCGTGCGCGTCGCGTTGCCGGCCGCCGCGCCCTCGGCGAGGCGCGCGATCCCGAAGTCGGTGATCACGACCCGCCCGCTCTCTTCGAGCATGACGTTGTCGGGCTTGAGATCGCGATGCACGACGCCGACGGCGTGTGCGGCCGCGAGCCCGCGCGCGACCTCGGCGCAGATACGGAGCGCCTCGGGGAGCGCGAGGCGGCGCCCCTGCCCGATGCGTCGCGAGAGCGGCTCGCCCTCGATGAGCTCCATCGTGATGAAGCGGACACCGCCCTGCTCGGCGGACAGAGTCCCGAGATCGAACGTGCGCGCGACGTTCGGATGGGTGACGCGGCGAGCGAGCTTCACCTCGCGACGGAAGCGATCGAGCGCTTCCCCCGAAGCGCTCGCGTCGGCGTACTCCTGTCGCAAGAGCTTGAGCGCGACGCGGAGCTCATGCCGCCTTCGCCGAGGCGCCCCTCGATCACGTAACGATCGGCGAAGGACGCCCCGATCGAAACCCGCGGCCCGACGCTCGGGAGCGGCCCCTCGAGCGGGCGAGTAGGGGCGGACCGATCCGTCATGGCGCCGGCGATGCTACCAGCACGGTCGAGGGGCCGCTCCCGAGCGTCGGGCCGCGGGTTTCGATCGGGGCGTCCTTCGCCGATCGTTACGTGATC
>JBKJQC010000208.1:0-6927 GCA_046593995.1 Polyangiales bacterium | reverse complement strand
GCGAATGATCTTTCGGTCGCTGAACACGACCGCCCGGCTTGCGCGTCCACCGTCGCTGACCCGCGCCGTGATCCGCCCGAGCACACCGCCCCTCGCTCGTGACGTGCTGATCCCGACCACGATCGAACGCACGCGCGCGGCACGAACCGTGCTCATGCGGGGTGGCCACATGAGCGAGACCGGTCGACCTGCCCGAGTGCTCCGCGACCTTCGCGAAACGCGTGAGCTCGTCGACGCGGTCGAAGAGCGGGTGCGCGCGAGGGTCACCGCGCGCATCCGCGCCGTGCTGCCGGCGACGGTCCGCACAGGAGCCGCGCCCGCCGATCCAGTGACTCTACCTGCGGCGCGACCCCCGGCGCCGCCGCGCGCGGCGGCGGAATCGCGACGTGAGGCTGACACCGTGCCGGCGATTCCGGCGGCACGCCTCGTCACTCCGGTTCCAACGACGGTTTCCGACGCCGACAGCGGTCGCTACTCCCACGTGTTCGCGCGCGAAGGCCAGCGCCGCTGACTCGACTCGCCCGCCGCCCTCGAAGCGCAGCGCCACTACGCCGCGCATCACGCGGCGCGGAAACGTCGGGTCGACTGGGTACGGCCGCTGCCGCCCGTGGTGGGGTTCGGGTCGCGCGGGCGCATCCCATTGTCGAACGCGACGACCACGGAAGCGACGAGGAGCGTCAGGTCGAAAGGCTTCGGCGCGTGAAGCAATCCAAACGCGATCGCCGCCCGCTCGGCGCGTTCGGTGACCGCCGACACGAGCACCGTCGGTGGCGCATGCGCGCGCGGGCTCAGCTCGGCGAGCAGCTCCTCGCCGGTTCCGTCGGGCAACGCGAGGTCGAGCACCAGCACCCCGACGGGGTGCCTCGAGTCGAAGAGGATGTACCGCGCACGCCGCAGATTCGTCGCCGTCATCACCTCGAAGCCCTCGTCTTCGAGCAATCCGACGAGCGCGGCCGACATCGTGGGATCGTCCTCGACGACCAGCACCGTGCGGACGCGAGGGTGATCGGTTGACGACATGAAACTGCCTTCATCTGACGCCGGTCCCCCCGCTCCCGTTGTGTTCTTGACGATTCGGCAAGTGGCTACGCTGGCGACACCGTCGCCTTGCGTGAAAGCCGCGGCAGCGTGAGATGGAACGTCGCGCCAAGGCCGGGCGTGCTCTCGACCCAGACCCGCCCGTCGTGTACCAGCGCTGCCACGAGCGCATCGAGGAACTGCGGGATGTGATCGACGATCACGCTGCGAGAGGCGCCCGCAGGGGCGTAGCGATCGCGCACGACGGAGACGAATCGATCCACGATCGTGTGCTTGTTCGCGACAATGAACTGGTGCAACGCCGTCCACTTCTCGGATCGATGCAGAGTGAATCAACTGGTCGCGCCGAGCACGGCTGCGCCCGCTGTTGGCCGCCCTGCATCTTCGCGATCGAGCTCTTGCTCGTAGCCATCGTGTGCTCCTTCTGCCCGGCGTCTGCCGGACGAGCGCGTTGGCTCTGAGCCCCGTGGAGGGAAGCGCCGTCCGCAACCTGGTGTGCAGGCGCGGCGATCGGCGGGCGAGTCAGGCCGTCCGCGCTGCGGCGGACGGCCTCCGCGCGCGCTCGATGCTTTCGAGGAGCTTCGTCAGATCGAAGGGCTTGGCGATGAACTCCACGCTGTGGCGCGCGGCGACCAGGCGCGCGAGCGGAAACGTAGACACGATCACCGTCGGGATCTTCGCCACCGCGAGGTCGGCGAGCAGCGCGTCGCCGAAGCCGTCGCTCAACGTCAGGTCGAGGATCACGACATCGGGTCGAATCGCCGCGAGCCGCTCGCGTGCGCCGGCGACGCTCTCGGCTGTGTGGGTGCTGTAGCCCTCGTCATCGAGCAGCCCGGCGATCGTGCCGGCGCGCGTAGGATTGTCCTCGATGATGAGCGCGATTCCGATTCGGCGTCGCGTTCCGGAGGCCTGCGCGGACTTGTTCATGGGACTTCTCGTGATCATGTCCGTCCGGTGGACGGCTCGCTGCAAGCCTCGATGCATCGCACCCCTGCGCGACGACGCTAGCCAGTGCGCTTGGTGGGCGGCGCCACGACCGCGTATCGACCGGTCGTGATGCGCGTCGGTTGCGCGATCACGTGGGGCGTCGGCGGCAGCAGGGACTCTCCCACGCTCGGCTGCGCGAGACGCCGCTCGCCCGAGCGCGCCGGACTGTCACCACCCTGGTCATCCTGCCGGCGCTCTTCCACGGCGCGCGCTCCGAGCAAGATTTCGGCCGCAGTCGTCGATGCTCGTGTCGGCCTAAATTGAGACGCGCCCATGTGCGCGGCGCTCCCAGTGGCGCTTGCCTGCTCGAAGTGCCCTGCTGTCGAGCGCTCGACTCGTACGTTGGAGCGACCTCCTCTCCGGCGACGTCCGCGTGACCTCACCGAGCCCGCTCTCGCTCACGTTCATGGCACGTTGACTCGCGCGCTCAGAGGTCGAGCACGACGTCGAGCCCGCGGTGCACACCGACGAAGAGTGCCGTTGGCGGAGGACGCGCGACGTGAGCCGCTCGACACGTCCCTCACTTCGCGAGCGACTCGATCCAAGCCTTGATCAGCGCGGTCCCGACGGGATCGACGACCTCGGTCCCGACCGGCGGCATGGCCCAGAAGTCGCGCTTCGTCATGCGATCATGGAGGTGCGATTGGTCTGGTGAACCCGGCACCACACCGACGTAGACCTTGCCGGTGGCGTCCCCGTGGGCCATCTCGACGTTGATCGTCGTGAGATAGGTCGGCGTCGTCTCGGGCGTCTGGTCGAAGACGCGCACGCGGAGGCGCAGCTTGCGGGCAGTGGACCAGCGCCCTTCGTCGCTGTGGCAATAACCGCAGTTGCCGTGCAGGTATCCGAGCGCATCTTGCACGGTGCCCGTCCCCGGCGGAGAGAAGTCGGACGCGGGCGGCGCCGTGAGCAGCCCCTTCTCGGCAAAGAGCGCGAGCGGGCTCTTGCCCGTCGCCTGACCGAGCTGGATCGCGTTCACGCCGATGAGCCCGTCGCGCGTTCCGCTGTGGCACTGGTCGCACTGATCCTGCGACGGGATGTCGTGCGCAGTGCCGAGCGCGTCGATCACGCCCGCCTTGGCCGGCGTCGTCGTCTTGCCATCGGCGCTCCACGCGTACGCGACGAACTTCCAACCGATCGGCGGCTCTCCGCTCTTCTCGAAGTAGCGAGTCTCGAGCAGCACGCCGTCGCGGCGGAACTCCTTCCATGCCTTGGTGCCGACCGGAAAGGTCCAATGATCCATGTTGCTCGTGTCGATCTGCTTTCCCTTCGGGACGAGCAGGTACCGTGTCTTCTCGCTGCCGTCGGACCAGAGCGGGTAGCGGACCGCGTACGGCACCACGTCTGGGGCGAGCGTGCGCGCGGCGAAGTCGCCATAGAGGCCCGTCTCCTCCAACGAGGAGGGGACGGCGGGCGGCGGAATGTCCACCGAGACCTCGCGCTGCGTGTCCGGCGTCGCGTGCGCGTCGTGACCGGCGTCGACCGGTTGCGCCCGCGGAGGCTCGGCCGCACTCGAGGAACACCCGACGATCGCCACTGCGCCGACGAGACGCGCGATCACGGCAACGTTTCGAGCTTGCCGAGGGCCGCGGCTTCGTCCCCCTTGAAAAGGATCTTGCGCGTCGCACGCTCGAGGATGAACCCCGTGTGCTTCTCGCCGATCGACTCGGCGATGAAGAACGGCTTGTCATCCGGATCGCGGAAGGACGTGTACGGGATCTTCACCGTGTTGACGAAGTTGTCGAGATAGAACTTCGTCGAGGGCCGTTCGGGCGAGCTGCCCTCCGTGAGGAGCTGGACGAACATCGCCTTCTCGTGCAGACCACCCGCGAATTTCGTGACCGCCGAACTGGCGTTCGCTCGACAAGCGCCTCACCAGTAGGCCGAGGCGAATACGTAGACGTACTCGACCGTGCTCTTGGACAGCGCCTCGGAGAGCTTGTGCAGCCCGTACGTCTCGGTCGTTGCGAGACCGGTGGTGGGCCCGACGCGCACGTACCCGTTGAGCTGGTGGTCGCAGAAGATGTCGCCGAGCTTGTTGCCGCAGACCTCGGCCGGCGCCGCATCCTCGACGACGGCGCCGGTGTCGGGATCGGCCGCCACGCTGGGAGAAGGCTGTTCGCTGCCGCACGAGGTCGCGAGGAGCGCGAGGAGGAATCCAACGCGGGACATGCTCGGCAATCTACCATACCGCTACTCTCCCAGCAGGCGCGTAGGCCACCTCTCGCGAAGCGCCGCGTCGCGCAGTGCTCGACGACCTCGCGCTGCGATGACTGGCCGACAGCCTCGTCCGTTCATCGCGCGCCTGCCTGAAGAGTGGGTGGCGTCGCGGCTGCGCCGCCGGTACCACTCCGGCCGTGACCAAGGGAAAGCGCGCGGAGCAGGAAGCGCGGTTCGCCGCCATCGCTCGGCGTGAGTCGGTCCCGACGCCCGTGCGATCGCGCGTGTGGGTGCTCGACGACTCGGGGCTCGAGCGCGAGGAAGCGCGTGAGGTGCTCGCGGAGGACTGCGACGTCGAGGTCTTCGCGGATGGCGCGGCGTTGCTCGAACGACTCGCGCAGGGCGACGAGCCGAGCGTGCTGCTCCTCGACTGGCAGCTCCCCGACATGACCGGGCTCGAGATCACGCGCTTCGTCCGCACGACATGGGACGAGGCGACGCTGCCGATCTTGATCATGACCGCGACCCATCCCGCGAATGGGCCGGTCGCCGCGCTCTCCGCGGGTGCCAACGATTTCGTGACGAAGCCGTACGACGCGTCCGCCCTCCGCGCGCGTGTGAAGACGCTGTGCCGCATCCGCGCGCTCCACGAGCGCGCTCGACTGGCCGAAGAAGAGCGGGCCGAGGCGGAGGAGCGCCTGGCACGCGACGCCGCGTTCCGTGAGCGGTTCATCGGCATCCTCGGACACGACCTGCGCTCTCCTCTGACGACGGTGGTGATCGGATCGGCGAGCATCGTCGCTGCCGTGGAGGCCGCGCCTGCGCGCACTGCGGCGCAGCGGATCCACCGCAACGCGCGCCGCATGGAGCGCATGATCGCCGACCTCCTCGACTTCACCCGGAGCCGGCAGGACGCCGGCATGCCGGTCGAGCTCGCCGACATGGACATGGCAGCGGTCGTCGAACGGGCCGTGCAAGAGGCGCGCGTCGCCCACGCGGAGCGGACGATCACGTTCGCGAGCTCCGGCGACACGCGCGGGCGCTGGGACGCCGATCGCATCGAGCAGATCGTGTCGAACCTCGTCACCAATGCCGTCGCGTACTCGCCGCACGACACCCAGGTCGCCGTGCGCGTTCGCCGCGCTCTAGGCGACGTCGAGCTCGAGGTCACGAACCTCGGCCCGGCGATCCGCCCGGAGCTCCTGCCGCTGTTGTTCGACCCGTTCCGCCGCGCGATCGAGGAGGGAGTGACTTCCGCCGCCGCGCGACATGGGCTCGGGCTCGGGCTCTACATCGTCGATCAGATCGCCCGCGCACACGGTGGGACCGCGGCGGTGACCTCCACGACGAGCGAAGGTACGACGGTCACCGTGCGCCTGCCGATGGACGGGAAGCCGGCGATCTGACGACACGGCCAGAGCGGCGGGCGCGTCCGAGCGTCGCTCCGGGTAGCGCACTGCTGCAACGAGAGCCAGCGACGAACGGCTGTCGCATGCGCTCGACGGAATGACGCGGAACGACGGGCGAGCGCCTACATCACATTGGCCCCCGATGCCCACGATGTCCGCGCGCCGCAATGCGCTCACGCCCACGCTGCTCGTCGAGGACGACGAGGTGCTACGCGGCGCCATGCGCGGCGCCCTGGAAGACGCCGGCTTCCACCCGATCGAGTGCGCGGATCTCACGACCGCGCGCGCTTCGATCGCGCGCGTGCAGCCGTCGGTCATCGTCCTCGATCTCGGGCTCGGCAACGAGTTCGGCGCAGATCTCCTCGAGGAGCTCGCCAAGCGCGCCGACTCACCCGCGGTCGTGGTGTGCTCGGCGTTCGGCTTGGCGCACATGATCGCGGCGCGATACTCGGTCCCCTGCGTCCCGAAGCCGTTCGACATCGAAGAGCTGGTGCGCGAGGTCGAGCGCGCCGTCGAAGAGAAGCTGAAACCGCGGCGCGAACAGACCGCCTGAGCTCGTGTGCGCGTCGTCGACGCGGCGTTCGTACGCGCGTGAAGGCGGAGCGCAGGACGACCGCTTCGCAGTGGTGTCGCCGAGTCTGTTTGACGACTGCGGAGCCACGAGCGGCTGGCAGGAATCCTGCTCAGCCACGCCCGCTCGAAGCATGAAGACCACCAAGCGCCACGAGCCCATTCTCGCGCCGAAGCCTCGCCTGCTCCTCGTGGCAGGCACCGAGCCCTGGGGGCTCGAGCTCGATCGCGTGGAGCGCGACGAGGACGCCCGTGCCGCGGGAGCCGCCGCAGCCATTGCGAGGACGATGCCCGCGCCGCTTCCACCCACGGTGCCGGCGAGGCCGAACAGGTCGGCGATCGTCTCGCGCACCGACGGCGAGAAGCCCACGGTCTGTCGCGAGTCGGGGCGCTACGCGCACGTCTTCGGGCGTCGCAAGAGCTCCTGAGCGCGAACGCAACCGACGACGCGGCTCGTCATCGGACTCGTCGCTCGGAGGAAGCGTCCAGATGCCGGTCCGAAAGGTCACGCGTTCACGTCCGGGTACGACCGCCGCACGCGCAGGCGCCGCGCTCGAGGTCCCCGACAGCATCTTCCGAGTCGGCGAGCTCGTCGCCGAGACGTACGTGATCCGGAAGCTCCTCGGATCCGGCGGCATGGGCCAGGTCTTCGAGGCGCACGACCGGACGCTCAACCGCCGGGTCGCGCTCAAGGCGCACTGGCCGTACCTCGGAGACTTCCCGATCCGCAACGAGGCGCGCGCGCTTGCCGCGATCCGCCACC
>JBKJQC010000002.1:0-5512 GCA_046593995.1 Polyangiales bacterium | reverse complement strand
GTGCGGCTGACGGAGCGCCACGTCCGCACCGATCCGCCGACCGCGGCCGAGCTCGACGCAGTGCGGGCGTCTCTGCAGAGCGTCTACGCGACACCGCCGCCCCCGCGGGAGCGATTCGCGGCGGTCGTCGCCATCGCAGGCACGGCCACGTCGTACGCAGCCGTCGACCTCGGCCTGACCGACTATGCCGCAGCGCCCCCGCACGGCCACCGCATGGCGCTCGGCCGTCTCGACGAGCTCGTGCGTCAGCTCGCTGCTGTCCCGCTCGCGGCGCGTCGAGCGACCACGGGGCTCGAGCCGAAGCGCGCAGACGTGATCGTCGCCGGCGGCATCGTACTGACCGAGGCCGCGCGTGCCCTCGGGGCCGACGAATTGGTCGTCAGCGATCGCGGCGTCCGATGGGGGCTCGCCGCGGAGCTCTCGCGACCCTAACGCCGCGCCAATGTCCGCGCTGGGTCAACAAAAACTCATTGACACAGTGGGTCACGCTAAGTAGAGTGCGCGCGCTCGCCGCAGTCTGTGTAGCGAGCGGGAGGAGCCCCCTGCCTCACGATCGTGCTGTCGTCGTGTTCTCGCCGTCCCGAGAGCGTTCTCTGCTCTTCCGTAACACGGAAGGGCTCGCGCGTTCCCCGGACCTGGAAGGTAAGTTTCTCTCGAGGAACTGTTCTCGGAAGAACAACTGTTCTCGGAAGAACGCCGGGCCCTCACCCGTTGCCCTCGGACGTTGGTGTCGACTCCGCGCCCTGCCCGGGTCCCGCTGGTCGAAGCGGACGCGAGCCTACTGAAGATTTCCATGCGCCTCGCACCGAACGGCAGTCCCGTTCGGGCGGTGCGCTCTCTGCGGTCTTCCCTTGTTCGGGGGGCTCGCATCACGAACCAGAAGGAGACGGCATGTCGAGCACCGAAGTGCAGTTCAAGGTCGGCGACAAGGCGGTATACCCCGCTCAGGGCGTGGCCGAGGTCGTCAGTATCGAGGAGAAGGACATCGGCGGCTCCCGCCAGCGTTTCTATGTTCTTCGCATCCTCGACACCGACCGCAAAATCATGGTGCCGGTGACGAACGCGAAGGCCGTCGGCCTCCGCAGTGTGATCAGCGAGGAAGAGATCCGCGAGATCTTCGACATCCTGCGTGAGCGCACGATCGCCTTCGACAACCAGACCTGGAACCGCCGCTACCGCGGGTTCATGGACAAGATCAAGACGGGCTCGATCTACGACGTCGCCGAGGTCATGCGTGACCTCTACCGTCTGAAGACCGACAAGCAACTCTCGTTCGGCGAGCGCCGCATGCTCGACACGGCACGCTCGCTCATCGTGAAGGAAATCGCGATCGCCCGTAGCCAGACCGAAGAGAACGTCCGGAACGAGATCGAAGCCATCTTCCTCTCGAACTGACGTTCGTCGTGATCGCGCGCGGGCCCTCACCCGCGCGCTGTCTTTTTTGTCGCGTCCCAGGCACCGCGAACCAGCTTGGCGATCGAGGGTAGTGAGCGGACACCGAGCAACAGCGCGCGCGCGTCACCGAACGCGCCGTCGATGGCGTGGCCGAGCTCCTCGTCGCTCGCATCCGGGCCGAGCGCGAAGAGCGTGCTCCCGAGCGCGTCGACGACGTCGCGCGAAGCCATCCAGTCGCCGCCGAGCGCGATGCGATCTCGTTCGACGATCGCTCCGAGGAGACCGATGGCCTCTTCGACCATCGCGCTGAACGCCGGCTGGTCGGGGTTCACCCGCGTCGCGGGCAACGTCCCTGCTTCGATGCGAGTCGTATCGCCGCCGGCAGCGGCCTCGTACGCGCTCTGGACCGCGCGCACGACGACCTCGAGCGGCGGCTTCCTCGGCAGCTTCTCCGAGAGCGTCGTGGGCGCGCGACCGAGCCAGCGTGGCGCGATCGCGCCGTGCGCCAGATCGAGCTCCGGGGCGATCGCGAAGGACGTGTCGACGGCGACGACGGCTTCGAGGACGGTGCGCCCGGTCACGCGCTCGTGCCCGATGCCGACCCACGCGATCGGTGCTCCGCCCATCACCACCATGTCGCGCCCACCCGACGCAGCCGGCTCGTCACCGAGCGACGACAGCGCGCGCAACAAGGGCCGTACGTGGCGATTGAGTGCGCGCCCCGGATCTGCGACTCCGTCGAGCGCCTCCGGGCGGCGCAGCGTGAGCGAGACGTAGATCTGACCACGGCCGACGCGGATCGCCGTACCGCCCGTCGCACGTCGGACCAGCGACAGGCCCGTCCCTTCGAGCTTCTGCAGATCGATGGTGGACCGCGGCCGCTGGAAGGCGCCGAGCGCGATCCCCTCGGACACGATGGGCGCGACGAGCAGCGCTGCCTCGGCCGTGCCGAGATCTCCCCAGCTGCTCGGGACTGCGCTCGGAGCGCCGATTCGGGTGACGTCGATCGCAGCGAGATCGAGGACGAGGAGTCGCGCCATTCAGTTGAGCGTCTTGCGTCCCTCGCGCTTCAGCGCTGCGAACTGCACCGCGAGCGCATCGGCGACCATGCGCACGCGCGTCGCCGGATCGAGGCACTCGAGCAGCGTCTGACGCTCCGTCGCGTCGAGGATCAGGTGATGCGCGCAGAGATCTGCGAGCCGCGCGGCGGGGAGGCTCGGCGGGAGGACGAGGTGGAAGCTCGGATCGCGCGCCTGCACGTAGCCGGAGAACGCGTTCGCCACCGCGAGCAGCGACTGTTGATCGACCTCGGGGACGTCGGCGTGTTTGTCCTCGAGGAGCTCGGCGCGCGCGCGTCGGTACGGCGGCACGAACGGCAGCTCCGAGAGGTGCACGCGACCGCGCCCTTCGAGCACGATGTTGTAGCGACCGTCGGGGAGCTCCGTCGCCTCGATGACGTACCCGATGCCCGCGACGCGCGCGATCGCGGGTTGTCCCTCGATCGCCTCGCCTCGAGCTTCGCCCTGCGTGAGGAGGTGCGCGACCGCCATCACCCGATGGGTCTCGAGGACGTCCTTCATCATCTTCCGATAGCGAGGCTCGAAGACGTGCAGCGGCATCAGCGCGCCGGGAAACAGCACCGCCTGCGGCAGCGGGAAGAGGGGGAGCTCGCGCAGCGCGGCGCGGAGGTCGACTCTGGTCGAAGGCGGAGGGGGCGTTGTGGCCACGGGCGTACGATGCCACCTCGTCGGCGTCGGCGCCGCTAGACGAAAGCTACTCGACGTCGGTTCGACGCCATCTCGACGGCCATCTCGACTCAAGGGGAGACACATCGTGAAATCGCACAGAAAGGAGCTCTGGTTCCAGACGCCGGAGCGACGTGGCTACGAGAACATCACCCCTCAGGTCGAGGCCGAGGTCCGGACGAGCGGCGTTCGGGAGGGACTGTGCTTGGTCAATGCCATGCACATCACCGCGAGCGTCTACATCAACGACGACGAGTCGGGGCTCCTCGCGGACTACGACGAGTGGCTCGAGAAGCTCGCGCCGCACGCGCCCACGTCGAAGTACCGACACAACCGCACCGGTGAGGACAACGCCGACGCGCACATGAAGCGCCAGATCATGGGGCGCGAGGTCGTCGTCGCGATCACCGACGGGAAGCTCGATCTCGGACCGTGGGAGCAGATCTTCTACGGCGAGTTCGACGGCCGACGGAAGAAGCGCGTGCTCGTGAAGATCATCGGCGACTGACTTCGGCGCCGCGCGAAGAGCGCTTCAGCCGAAGAGCGGCAGGGCCGTGCCCTGGATCGCGTTCGGTGCGTCGAGCGCGGCCCAGAGGATGGTCCGTGCGACGTCGTCCGCGCTCATCTGCGCGGGGAACTCGGAGCCCACGAGCATGTCGGTGTCGACGGAGCCGGGGAGGATCGCAACCGTCTGCAGGTTCGACCCGCGGAGCTCCTCGGCGAGGGATTTCATGAAGCCGATGAGCGCCCACTTCGAGGCGTTGTAGGACGCGCTCCGCGGTGTCCCGAGCGTGCCGCTGATCGACGAGACGTGGACGATGCGGCCCGCGTTCCGCGCCTTCATCGCGGGGAGGAACGCGCGGCTCACCACGAAGGGCCCGCGCAGGTTCACGCCGATGACGCGGTCCCAGCTCTCGTCGGTGGTGTCCTCCACGAGGGACCGCTCGACGATGCCGGCGTTGTTGACGACGACCAGCGGGGTCCCGAGCTCCGCGAGCGTGCGCTCCGCTGCGCGCGCGACGTCCGAGCTGACGGAGACGTCGCACGGGATCGCGAGGGCGCGGACGCGATGCTCGGAGGTCGCCTCGGCGGCGACCGCTTCGAGGTCGTCGTGATGGCGGCCGAGGAGCGCGACGTCGGGACCACGTCGCGCGAACGCGAGCGCGGGGGCCCGGCCGATCCCGCGGCTCGCGCCCGTGACGACGGCGATCTCGGCCTTCATCTCGCGCCTCGAAGACGCCTCGTCGTGCGCGGAGAGAGCACCGCCAGCGCGAGGGGGCGATCCTCCGCCGCGAACGTCCCCGCGAGGGAGAGTGTGCGAACGACCGAGCCTCGCTTCTTCTCGCCGTGGTGCTCGAGGCACCCATGGCGCAGCGAGAGTGTGCACCCTGCGCCGCGCGCTCCGAGGTGCTCGACGAGCGCGCGCGCGATCGCATCGCCGGCCGTCTCCTGCAGGACGAGCCGATGCGTGAAGGCGTCCACGAGGCGCGCGATCGACCCGAGGCCGACGACGCGATCGCTCGGGAGGTACGCGACGGTGGCGAAGCCCTTCCCGAGGGTGAGGTGGTGCGGGCAGACGACGTGCGTCGCGAGCCGCTCGATCGAGACGAGCGGGGCGCCATCGCGCGCGGGGATGACCTCCGCGAGCAGCGTCGGAACGTCGACGGCGTACCCGTCGAGGAGCTCGTCGGCGTAGAGCGATGCGACGCGCGGCCCGGTGCCCGCGAGCTCGCCGTCTCCTTCGACGGGGTGTCCGAGCGCGCGGAGGAACGCCTCGATCGCCCTCGCCGCTCCTTCCCGATCCACGCGGCGGTCCATCAGTTGTAGAGACGCGCCCGGATCGTCGCGAGCGGCTTCCGACCGGAGAATCCCGACTCGAGGTCGTGGTAGTGCTCGATTCCGTCCTCGCCGTGCTTCCAGCAGAGGAGCACCGTTTTGCCTTCGATCTTGCTGTAGAAGTCGATGAGGCCGATGCGGGCGTCCTTCACGACGGCGCCGAGATCCTCGACCTCGTTCCACCCGCGCTGGTACTCCTCGATCCGCGCCTGCAGCTCGCGCTTCAGCGCGCGGACGTCGTCGGTGTCGTCGGGCTTCTCGATCACGGTGTCGGGTGCCTCTCCCGTCTCGGCCGCGAGCTGCCCGAGGCGCTCCTCGAGCACCGTGCGTTTCTGCAGCTGCTCTGCGACGAGCGTCTTCACCTTGGGCAGCAAGGCGTTCGCCTCTTCGAGCGTGAAATAGCGTTGCGCCGACATTCGGCGGCTGCTCTACCGCCGCGCGCGCGGCGCGTCAGCGGGCGAGCGCGATCGCCTTCAGCGCGAGCGGGACGATCTCCGTCGGGTCCTGCGTCGTGAAGACGCGCGCGACGTCCCCCG
>JBKJQC010001231.1:0-4061 GCA_046593995.1 Polyangiales bacterium | reverse complement strand
GTGCGGCTGAGCGCCGGCCCGCGGCCTGGCGGGGCCGCGCCAGGCGCGAGAGTTCGACCTTAGTTTCGCGGCCAGGACCACCGGCCCCTCCCGCAGAGAAGAAGCGCCATGGACGAGACGACCAACATCCCGCAGAAGCTGCCCGTCAGCATCCAAGACGAGCTGCGCACGAGCTACCTCGATTACGCGATGAGCGTGATCATCGGCCGCGCGATCCCCGACGTGCGCGACGGCCTGAAGCCGGTGCACCGTCGCGTGCTCCACTCGATGAACGAGCAGGGCATCCGCCCGACCGGCCCTCACCGCAAGAGCGCGCGCGTCGTCGGAGACGTCCTCGGCAAGTACCACCCGCACGGCGATCAGTCGGTCTACGGCGCGCTCGCGCGTCTCGCGCAGCCATGGTCGATGCGCTACCCGCTCATCGACGGCCAGGGGAACTTCGGCTCGGTCGACGGCGATCCGCCGGCGGCCATGCGTTACACCGAGGCGCGCCTCTCGCGCCTCTGCGCCGAGCTCCTCGCGGACATCGACAAGGACACCGTCGACTTCGTCCCCAACTTCGACGACAGCGAGCAGGAGCCGTCGGTCCTCCCGAACAAGTTCCCGAACCTCCTCGTCAACGGCTCGAACGGCATCGCCGTCGGCATGGCGACGAACATCCCGCCGCACAACCTCGCCGAGATCATCGACGCCACGGTGCACATCATCCGCAACCCGGACTGCACGGTCCTCGATCTGATGAAGTTCGTGCCCGGCCCCGACTTCCCGACGGCCGGATTGATCCACGGCCTCGAAGGCATCCGGCAGGCCTATCTCACCGGGCGCGGCCGCATCGTGATGCGCTCGCGCTGCGAGGTGAAGAAGCTCGGCAAGGGCGATCGCGAGCAGATCGTCGTCACCGAGATCCCCTACCAGGTCAACAAGTCGACCCTCGTCGCGAAGATCGCCGAGCTGATTCGCGAGAAGCGGATCGAGGGCGTGAGCAACGTCGAGGACCACAGCGATCGCAACGGCATCAGCGTCGCGATCGAGCTCCGGAAGGACGCGTATCCGCAGGTCGTCCTCAACCAGCTCTATCGGATGACCGAGCTGCAGACGTCCTTCGGCGTCATCAACCTGGTGATCGTCGGCGGTCGCCCGCGCGTCCTCGATCTGAAGGAGACGCTCGCGGAGTTCGTGCACCACCGCCGCGAGGTGGTGACGCGTCGCACGCGCTTCGAGCTCCGACAGGCCGAGGCCCAGCTCGAGATCGTCGAAGGCCTCGGGATGGCGCTCACCGAGCTCGATCTCGTGATCTCCACCATCCGCGGCGCGAAGGATCGGGACAGCGCGCGCGAAGGCTTGATGAGCCTCCGTCTGCGCGGGCTCGAAGCGTTCGTCGCGCGCGCCGGCCGCCCCGCCGAGGAGATCGCGGCCGCGCGTCTGAAGCCCGAGTACACGCTGAGCGAGCGTCAGGCGAACGCCATCCTCGACATGCGCCTCGCCCGCTTGACGGGCCTCGAGCGCGACAAGCTCGAAGGCGAGTACAACGAGCTCGGCAACACCATCGCGCGCCTCAAGGCGATCCTCGGGAGCGAGAAGATCCTCCTCGACCTCATCGTCGCCGAGCTCGAAGGCATCAAGGCGCAGTTCGGCGACGCGCGCCGCACCGAGATCATCCCCGACGAAGCCGAGATCTCCATCCAGGATCTGATCCAGGAGGAGGACATGGTCGTCACCATCTCGCACGGCGGCTATCTCAAGCGCACGCCCGTCGCGACGTATCGAGCGCAGAAGCGCGGTGGCAAGGGCAAGCTCGGGATGGAGGCGCGCGACGAGGACTTCGTCTCGCAGCTCTTCGTCGCGAGCACGCACGCCTACGTCTTCTTCTTCAGCGACCGCGGCAAAGTCTACGTGAAGAAGGTCTATGAAGTGCCGCTCGCCGCGCGCAACGCGAAGGGGCGCGCCATCGTGAACTTCGTCGGCATGGAAGCGGGCGAGAAGGTCGCGGCAATCGTCGAGGTCCCGAAGATCGAGCCGAACCGCTTCATCGTGACGCTGACCAAGGGCGGCACCATCAAGAAGACCGAGCTCACCGACTACGAGAACTTCCGCGAGAAGGGCATCATCGGCGTCAAGATCGAGGACGACGACAAGCTCCTCTACGCCGGGATGACCGACGGCACCCGGCAGATCATGATCGGCACCCGCGACGGCATGTCGATCCGCTTCCCCGAGGAGCAGGTCCGGCCGATGGGCCGCGCGACGGTCGGCGTGAAGGGCATCGAGCTCCGCGAGGGCGACCAGGTGGTCGGCCTCGCGATCACCGCCGAAGGGTGCGAGCAGGTCCTCGCCATCACCGAGCGCGGCTACGGCAAGCGCACCCACATCGATCAGTTCCGCGAGCAGAAGCGGGGCGGCGTGGGCGTCGCGCTCATCGACACCGGCGAGCGCAACGGTCCGTGCATCGGCCTCCGCCTGGTGAACGACCAGCACGAGATCATGCTCATCACGGACAAGGGGCAGACCATCCGCACCCGCGTCTCCGAGGTGAAAGAGACGAAGGACCGCGGCGCCATGGGCGTGAAGGTCATGACCCTCGAAGAGGGCGAGCGCGTCGTGGCGTTCGAAGGCCTCGCCGAGAGCGAAGAGCCCGCGGGCAGCGAGCCGCCGGTCGAGGGTGGTGGCGAGGGTGGCACGCCCGAGGGTGGCGCTCCCGAAGGTGGGCCGTCGGAAGGTGGGCCGTCGGAAGGCCCGGTCGACCTCCTCTCCAGCGAAGCACCGGAGAAGCCGATCGGCGACGCCTGATCGTCAGTACACGGTACGAACGAGAAGGATTGAACGCGGACGGACGAAGGCTTTGCGAAGTCCGTTCCGCGTCCGAGGAGCGAGCCTAGGCGAGTGGATTGAACACGGAGGCACGGAGGCACGGAGGTTCAAGAGCTCTTCTCGCCTCCGCGTCTCCGAACCTCCGCGGCTTCGTCGCCGTCGACACTGGCACGGGGAAAACTCACAGGTCGAAACGGCGGATGCCCGCGGAGGTGGCGACGAATGCGTGTTCGTCGTCGGCTTGCACCCTGACGCCGGATGCCTTGTCGTCGCACTCACCGAGGATGCGGGTCGTTCCACGTGTAGCGTGTACAGCTCGTCGGACGCGCTACGGCCCCTGATCGAGAGATGGCCGTCCACTCCCGGCGGCGCTACGATCTCCCGATGGCCGTGCCCGTACGGAACATCGCCGTGAACGTCGAGCTGCCCTGGTCGGCCGCGGGTGGCGATGCCGCGCCTGACGCCGCCGCGCTGGGCGACGAGCTGCGCGTCCTCTGGCTCGTCGAGCAGGTACGCCTGCATCGCATTGGCGTCGGAAGGGGCGCGGAGCTTTCGGGGCTACCGCGTGCGGCGTTCATGCGGTTCCTCGGCGAGCACGGCGTCCCGGTCATCGATTACTCCGTCGACGATCTCGAGAGAGAGCTTCGAACGCTGGGCATCGGGTGACTGTCGTCCCGGACGCGGGGCCGCTGATCTACCTCGCAGCCGCCTGCGGTGGAGTCGACACGACGACCCTTCGAGTTGCGTTCGATGCGCACGACCTGCCGCTGATGGTAGATCATCCAATGTGGACGGCGTCGGCGAGTTCCGCGTGGCTGTGGGCACGTACGTCGTCACGTGCTCGCCGCGCGGCGTGCCGTCGGGCGTCGGGGAGATGAGTCGACGGGCGGCGCTCGATGAGCGCTTCGCGATGCACGAATCGAATTGCTGCTGCGTGACCGTGCGTCGCGTGGCGGAAGACTGGCCGTATCTGATCATCGCGCAGGGCTTCTCTCCTGCCGGCATGGGGTTCGAGCCAGGGCTCCTGTTGGTCGAAGAGACGCACCGCCTGTTCGTCGGCGCGGGCGAGCGGATCCTCGCCTACGATCCGACGAAGCCCGCGCGTCTCTGGGAGGACTCGGCGGAGATGGGTTTCCTCGCGTGGGAGCGCCACGGTGACGTCGTGTTGATGGCCGCGGAGCTCGAGCTCGCCGCGTGGAGCGTCACCGGCGACAAGCTCTGGACCACGTTCGTCGAGCCGCCGTGGAACCATC
>JBKJQC010001217.1:0-15955 GCA_046593995.1 Polyangiales bacterium | reverse complement strand
GAGGTCGACACCGGGACTCCGCTCGTCGACTCGGAGGTGACCTTCGACCTCTCGATGGACACCTTCAAGGGCTGCACGCAGTCCGGCTTGTCCTGCGTGCAGCCCTTCAAGGTGTCCATCGAGAGCTCGAAGGTCACCTCCGAGTCGACGAGCGGAGTCCCGGTGTCGACCTCGTCGCCGACGTCGGCCGTGCTGTCGGCCGTCGCGTCGGGCGTGGTGCCGGAGTCGGCTTGGTCCGTGATCTCGTAGTCGGGGACGCTACAGCCGGCGGTTGCGAGCGACAGGACAAAGAAAGCAGTGGCGAGCTTACGCATCAGAAGGCTCCCTCCAACCCGAATCCAGCGGACGCGTTCGGCGCCCAGGGGACGAGCTTGACGCCCGTCTCCTTCGGCGGCTCCGCGGCCGACTTGCCCGTGACCAGGAAAAAGATACCCGCGCCGAGCGACACGATGCCGACGCCGAAGGCGATGCGGCTGATCGTCGTCGCCGTCTTCGCGCTGTCGAGCGTGCCCTGCATCGAGCTCGGACACTTCATGTCGGCGCTGCACGCGGTCTCGAGATCCGAGACCTTGCTGCCGCGGATGGCGAGGAACGCGATGCCGGTGCCGATGCCGACCACGCCGACGCCTGTGAGGACCCAGCCGACCGTCTTGCGACCGCTCCCGGTGTCGGTGTCGACGACGACGGGCCTCTCCTTCGGCTTCTCCGAAGGGTGCTCGTAGACGGGGACCGCGACGCCGGTCGCATCGAGCGTGACCTTCTTGTTCTCGCCTTCGGCGAGCTTGATCTCCTCGCGGACCTTCGTCTCGCCGCGCGTCGCGATGACGACGTGCGTGCCAGGGTCCAGCGGGTGCTCCTTGAGCTTCTCCGGGGCGATCTCGACGCCGTCGACGGTGACGTTCTCGGGGAGCGTGCCCTTGGCCCACACGATGGTGAGCTTCGGCATCTTCGTCTTGAGGCGTGCGACGGCTTCGGAGCAGGCCTTGACGACCTCGGGGGCGATCTTCTCTTCGGTCGCCTGCTTCGAGGCGGCCTCGTAGTGGTCGATCGCCGCGGCCCAGTGACCGAGCTTCTCGTTGCACAGCGCGATGTGGAAGCGGACCTGCGGGGTGGTCTTCACCTTCGCGGTCGCTTCGAATTTCGAGAGCGCATTCTCGTAGTCACCCGCCTTCTCGAGGTCGAGCCCCTCTTTGAAGTTCATGCGCGCGATCTCGACTTCTTCGGCGGTGGGCGCAGCGTGCGCCACGCTTTCCAAGACGCCGAGCGAGGCGCTCATGAACGGGGTGATCAACGATGCTGCGACGACGACGGCGACTGCGCGAAGCCCACTACGCATTGGCTCCCTCCGAGGTCTGAGATACCCCCTCGCGGCGCGGTGCGCCAGAGCCAGTTTTTGAATGTCTGCTCCCACTGACACCCCTCTCGACGCAACAGCGCACTACGCCCGCCGCCTCGGGGAGGCGCGCGGCCTCGCGGACGCTCTCGCGGCTCGGTCGTCGGCCCTGTCGCTGATGCGCGTGATCGCCTTCGCCTCCGCCGTGTCGTTCGGGCTCGCCGGACGTTACACCCAGCTCGGAAACCCCGGCTACGGGCTCGCAAGCGCCTCCCTCCTGGCCTTCGTCGTCGGCATGGTGATCCACGATCGCGTGCTCGAAGCGAAGCGTCGAGCCGACGCATCCGTCGAGTGGGCCGAGGAGGGCCTCGCGCGCCTCGCGGGCACCTTCGCGCACGCTCCACGTCCCGGTGAGCTCTCGGCCGAAGACGGCCACCCTTACGCCCATGATCTCGATGTCGTGGGTCAGGGGTCGATCCTCCAGTCCCTCGACACCACGAGGCTCGCCGCGTCGCGCGCGCTCTTGTCGAGTTGGCTGCTCGCGCCCGCCGATGCGGACGAAGTCGCCCACCGCCAGACGTGCGCGAGAGACCTCGCACCGAGGGTCGCGCTCCGCGAGGCGCTCGCTGTCGAAGGTTCCATCGTGGCCGACGAGCCGCCGGATCCGAAGCCGCTGCTCCAGTGGGCGAAGGAAGGCAGCGGCCTCCCGACCAGCCTCGGTCTCGCGATCGCGGCGAAGCTGCTGCCGGCGACGACGCTCGGCCTGCTCTTCTTCGGCGGGCTGCTCCCGGTGCCGCGCGCGCTCTGGGTCGTGACGCTCGTCATGCAACTCGCGCTCTCGGCGCGCCATCGCGCGCCGCTCCGCACGAGCATCGACGCCGCTTCGGAGCACCACGCCGCGCTCGCCCGCTACGCCCGGATGCTCGCCGTCGTCGAGGCCGAACGGTTCGACGCGCCCCCGCTCGAGAAGCTGCGCGTGCGCCTCGCCGAGGGGCCGGCGTCCGAGCAGATCGCGAAGCTCGGCCGCATCGTGGGCTTCGTCGACGCGCGCCGGAACGAGGTCTGGAAGCTCTTTGTCGGTCCGCTCCTCTCTTGGGACCTGAACTGCGCGCTCGCACTCGAACGTTGGCGCCTGCACGGCGGTCGCGACATGACCGAGCACCTCGACGCGCTCGTTCGCATCGAGGCGCTCTGCGCGCTCGCGGCGCGCGCGTGGGAGCGGCCGAAGGATGCGTGGCCCTCGATCCCCGACGAAGCAGGGCACGAGGTAGTCTTCCACGCCGACGGGCTCGCGCATCCGTTGATCCCATCGGACAAGGCAGTGCGGAACGACGTCCTGTTGAACGGCGCCGGCGCGGTGCTCCTCGTGACCGGCTCGAACATGTCGGGCAAGAGCACGCTCATGCGCGCGATCGGCGCGAACATCGTGCTCGCTCTCGCCGGTGCGCCGGTCCGCGCACTCCACCTCCGGACCTCGCCGTTCGCCACGTGGACGAGCATGCGCATCCGGGACGATCTCGCGGCTGGCGTGTCGCACTTCTTCGCCGAGCTCCGCAGGCTGAAGGCGATCGTCGATGCTGCCGATGCTGCCACGAACGCGAAGGGCGCTCCGGTGCTCTTCCTCCTCGACGAGATCCTCCACGGCACGAACTCGCGCGAGCGGCACCTCGGCGCGCAGGCCGTCGTCCGTCGACTGGCCGAGCGCAACGCCGTCGGCGCCGTCTCCACGCACGACCTCGCGCTCGCCGCGCTCGAGGACGAGCTCCCGAATCGCGTGCGCAACGTCCACTTCCGCGAGCAGGTCGAGAAGGTCGACGGCGTCGAGACGATGACCTTCGACTACGAGCTGCGCCCGGGCGTCGTGACGTCGTCCAACGCGCTGCGCCTCATGAGGATCGTCGGACTGGACGTGCCGGACTCGCCGACGGTCACGTAGCGTTCAGAAGATCATCACGGAAGCGGCGCCGGTCACCGCTGCGAACGTCGTCCAACCGGTGACGAGATGCACCGTCGCGAGCGTGTCACGGGCCCCCTCGTCCTTGGTGAAGGTGGTCGCGAGACCGAGGATCGGCATCGCGATCATCCCGGCGAGATGAACCCAGGAGAGCGCGCGGTGGATGCGCAGCCGCTTCGCGCTCGGCCCGTCTCCCTCGCCGGCGCCGTACGGGTCGGGCATCAGACCGGCGAGCGTCCGCGTGGTGATGTAGCTGGCCGTGGTGAAGCTCGCGGACACGAGGTGCTGATACTTCAATCCGTCGCCACACCCCCAGCTCTCGCCGAGGACCGGGCTCCCGCCACCCGGCGCGCACAGCGGCTCGCCGAAGCCGATCACGTTGGCGTAGCGGAGCGTGCCGAGCGTGTTCGTCGCGCCGAGGCTGACCCAGGTGGTGATCCCGAACGCGCGGTGCAGCGTGCGTAGGGAGGCTCGCTTGCGCGCGTCCTCCTTCTTCTGGGCGTCTTCGTTCGGCGTCTGGCCCTGGGCGCGGGCGAGCGACGGTGCGAACGACGTCGCCGCAAAGGCGACCAGGGCGAGCTCGGCCATGCGCATGGGCGCAAGGATGCACGAGGAGGCGCTCGGCTCGCATCCTTTCCGCGTCGGGTCGGCTTTCGGCGTCCTGGGCAGTGCGGACGTGTCGCGACTTGCGCCGTGTGTCCTACGCCTTGTCGTGCCGCGGTTCCATGGCGCGTTCGATCGCGGCGAGCAGCGTGGCCGGTGCGAACGGCTTCTTGATCACACCGCCGACAGCAGGATCTGTCGGCAGCGCGCGACCGTCCGCCGTGACGACAACGACGGGAATCGAGGCAATGGCCGCGTCGGCGAGCTGCCGCAGACGGAACTCTCGGCCGTCCATCTCCGGCATCATCAGGTCGAGAACGATCACATCGGGCCGTGCGCCGTGCTGCAGGAACTGCAGGGCTGTGCGGCCGTTCACCGCCGTGTCCACATGGAATCCCACATCGACGAGCACTTCGGCGATCGCCTCGCGGACGTCGACGTCGTCTTCGATCAGCAAGATTCTCGTCATGCGGCCGCCTCGGCGCGAGGCATCGTCACTTCGAACGTCGACCCTTCGCCGACCGTGCTCTGGACTGTGACCGTTCCCCCCCACGATTCGACGATCTGGCGAACGATCCACAGACCGAGGCCGAATCCCCCGAAGTTCCGCACCGAAACGGCTCGCTCGAAGCGCTCGAACACCTTGGCGAGCTGGTCTTGGGCGATGCCGATGCCTCGGTCGCAGACGCGAAGCACGACCATGCTGCCCACCGGCGCGATCGTGACGTCGATCGGATTGTCGCGGCCGTACTTCACGGCGTTCGTGAGGAGGTTGGTGAGGACCTGCTCGAGGCGCAGCCGATCGACGTGCGCCGCCACGTGGTCGTCGCCGGCGACGGCGATGCGCACCTGGGCGGATGCGCCGGCTTCGACGCTCTCGGCGATCTCTCGCGCGACCGGCGCGACGGGGACGGTTTCGGGCTCCATCTTCATCCCGCCCGCGGAGATGCGCGAGACCTCGAGGAGGTCGGAGATCAGCACCGCGAGCCGGTCGATCTGACGATCGGCCATCGCGAGCTTTCTTTCGATCTTGGCTGGCGGCAGGCCACCCGCGCGCAGCGCAGCGATCTGCAGCTTCAGCGGCGTGAGGGGTGTATTGAGCTCGTGCGACGCGATCGACAGGAACTCGTCGCGCACGCGCACCGCGTCGCGAAGGGCACGTTCGGTCGAAACCAGCTGCGACACGTCTTGGAAGCTGACGACCGTGGTGCCGGGATGCCCGGGAAGCCCTGGAACGGACGCCGAGTCGATCAGCGTCGAGATCCGCCCCTTCGGCGTCTCCAGCTCGAGCCGCAGACCGCGGAGTGTCTCGCCGCGCGCTGCACGGACCCCCGGCATCTCCTCGGAGGGCACCGGGACACCTTCGGGCGTGAAGAGGCGATAGTACTCGCGATACTCGTCCGCGCTCGACGCCCGCGGCATCCCGGTTCCCCACATCGCGTCGGCCGCTGCATTGCTGAAGGTGACGCGCGCGGTGATCGGCTCGATGAGCACGATAGGGACCGGCACGCGTTCGACCACGGCCTCGACGAACTTGCGGGCGAGGACCTGCGCCGTGACCTCGACCGCGAAGATCATGATGCCATCGACCGCACCACGCACGTCGCGCGTTGGTTGTGCGGTGAAGTTGAAGTACCCCTCGTCGAGCCGACCGTCGCCCAGACGATCGAGCTTCGCCGGGAACTCGCGCCCGAACCACGGCTCGCCGGTGTCGAACACGCGCGTGAGCAAATCCCACACGCCCTGCTCGACGAGCTCGGGGAACGCGCGCCTTCCGGGCCATCCGATCAACTGTGAAACGCTCTTGCCGACCAGCTGACAGTAGAGCGGATTGGCGACGGTGAAGACGTGGTCTGGCCCCTGGACCACCGCGATCGCCGCGGGCGCCTGCATGAACAGCTCGACCAGTCGTGAGCGCTCGTTCGCGATGCTGTTCTCGAGGAGACGACGCTCGGTGATATCGGTGTTGGCGCCGACCCACTCGCGGACCGAGCCATCGTCGTTGAACACCGGCGTGCCGCGGGCGACGGTGACGCGATAGTCGCCGCTGACGTGACGAATGCGGTACTCGACCTCGTAGAGCGACTTGGCCTCGGTCGCGCCGTTCCAAGCGGCCGCAGCCTTCGCGCGGTCATCGGGGTGGATCGCGTCGAGCCAGCCCTCGCCCATCCAGGCTTCGACAGTCTGCCCAGTGAACGCGCGCCACGACGGCGAGTCGGCGTTGACCAGCCCCGCCGCGTCGGTCGTCCACACCACTTGACTCGTCGCGGCCACCAGCGAGCGGAATCGCTCCTCGCTCTTCCGTCGCTCGGCTTCGGCTTCGCGCGCCGCTTTGATGAAGCGTGCGTTCTCGATCGCGATCGAAGCGTGCGCGGCGATCGCCTCGATCGCGCGTTCGTCGTGGATGGTGAAAATACCTGGCTGGCCGTGGCCGAAGAACAAGCCGCCGATGACGCTGCCATCGCGGGCGATCACAGAGACGGCGAGATAGCTGACCACCGGCAGGTGTCCGTCGGGGACCGGACCCCACGCACCGAAGCGCGGATCCTTGCGCACGTCGTCGCAGCGGACGGTGCCCTCGTTGCGGAACGTTGCGCCGAACAGCGGGGTCGCCCGCGGCAGCGGAAAACGAGAGAACGCCGCGCGCGGGGCGCCCGAGAGCGTGTAGAGCATGAGCGCTTCGCCTCGGTCGTCGACGACGTTGTAGAAGAACGCGCCGAACTGCGCACGGCACAGCGCCGTGGCTTCGTCGGTCAGGCTCTGGACGATCGCGTCGAGCTCGTGCTGCGCCGTGAGCGTGCGGGCGATCCGGTGAACGGCGGCATTGAACGTACGCTCACGCTCGACTTCGGCACTCAGGTCGTCGACCGCGCGCTGCAGCGTCTCGATGGTCGTCACGGGAGCGCGTTGGGTGCCATGAGTCGTCGTCGGTTGCGCGGAGCGATGGTGGACCGGCAACATGCAGCAACGTCAAGTCGAGCCGAGCATCCATGCGCTCCGTGAACGACACCGCCAGGCACGGCATCACCGACGGGGCCTCGCGCGGAACACCCGATGGTCGCGCTGCGCACGAAGCGGAGGATGATCGTCGGCGCCTAGAGCTCGCCCTCGGCGCGGGCCAGATGGGCGCGTGGGAGTGGAACATCCGCTCGGGCACCGTGCATTGGTCTACGGCAATCGAGAGGATGCACGGCATTCCCGAGGGGAGCTTCCCGGGGACGTTCGAGGCGTACCAGAGCGACATGCACCCGGAGGATCGCGAGCGCGTCCTCTCCACCGTGCAGCGCGCCCTCGAAACGCACAGCGAGCATCATCTGCTCTACCGAATCGTGCGGCCGGATGGCGAGATCCGATGGCTCGAGGCCAGTGGCCGGTTCGTCGTCGGCGCCGATGGCAACGCCGAGCGGCTCGTCGGTGTCTGTCGCGACGTCACGGATCGGAAGCTCGCCGAGCACGCGCAGTTGCGCGCGGCGGCCGCCGAGATCGAGGCAGCACGCGCCGAGGAAGCTCGCCGTACGATGGCTGAGATCTTCGAGGGCATCGCCGATCCGTTCACCGTCCTCGACCGCGACTTGCGCGTGGTGTTCACCAATCGCGCCGCCGCGGCTCTGCTCGAGACGACGCCGGACGCGCTCGCGGGCAAGCTGGTTCCTGAGATCGCGCCGGGAATCGAGGAATCGGAGTTCGTCCGGGCGTACCGCGAGGTGCTAGCGACCGGCAAGCCGACGATGGTCGAGGACTACTTCGCGCCCCTCGATCGCTGGTACGAGGTCAGCGTCTATCCGGTGCGCGTCGGGCTCGCGACGTACTCACGCGACGTCACGGCGAGAAAAACCGCCGCGCTCCTCGAGGCGCGGCTCGCGCGGCACGCGACGCTGCGGGCCGAGGTCAGCGCCGCGCTCGCGGCCCATCGCGACGCGCACGACATGCTCGGCGCGTGTTGCACGCCGATCGTGGAACAACTCGGTGTCTCGTTCGCGCGCGTGTGGACCGTCGACGATGCCGGCCAGACCCTCATCTTGCAAGCGAGCGCCGGCAAATACACACACATCGACGGCGCACACGCCGCAGTTCCGATCGGCAAGTTCAAGATCGGACGTATTGCCGCCGAGCGCGAGCCGCACCTGACGAACGATGTGCAGCACGATCCGCTCGTCGGCAATCCGGAGTGGGCGCGCGTCGAGGGGATGGTGTCGTTCGCCGGCTATCCGCTGATGGCCGACGATCGCGTCGTCGGCGTGATGGCGATGTTCGGGACCTCCGCGCTCTCGGACGACACGCTGCACGCGCTCGCCGGCATCGCCGACGTCATCGCGCAGGGAATCGTGCGGCGCCGCGCCGAGGCCGAGCTCGAGGAACGCGCGCGTGATCTCGCGAGGTCCAACGAAGATCTCGAGCAGTTCGCGTACGTCGCGTCGCACGACCTCCAGGAGCCGTTGCGCATGGTTTCGAGCTACGTGCAGCTCCTCGCGCGTCGCTACCGCGGCAAGCTCGATGGTGACGCAGATGAGTTCATCGCGTTCGCCGTCGAGGGCGTCACCCGCATGCAGCGGCTGATCAACGACTTGCTGTCGTTCTCACGTGTCGGCCGACGCGGGAAGGAGTTCGACCGCATCGAGATGATGCGCGTCGTCGCGCTCGCAGAGAGCAACCTGCGTGCGGCGATCGTCGAGTCGGCAGCCGAGATCACCTGCGATCCACTCCCCGAAGTATTGGGCGACGAGGGGCAGCTCACGCAGTTGTTCCAGAACCTCATCGGCAACGCCGTGAAGTTCCGTGGCACCGAGCCGCCGCGCATTCACGTGTCGGTTCGGCGCGAGTCCGGGGAGTGGGTGTTCGCGGTGAAGGACAACGGCATCGGGATCGACCCGCAGTATTTCGAACGGATTTTCGTGATTTTCCAGCGACTGAATGCGCGCGAGGACTATCCGGGCACCGGCATCGGACTCCCACTCTGCAAAAAGATCGTCGAGCGCCACGGTGGCCGAATCTGGGTCGAATCGAGTCCCGGCCAGGGCACGAAGGTATCGTTCGCGCTTCCCGTCGCGGGTATCCGCAGGAGAATGACATGAACGTCCAGGGCCGCCCCGTCGAGATCCTCCTCGTCGAAGACAACCCCGGCGACGTGCGCCTCACCGTCGAAGCACTCCGTGAGGGTAAGGTGCGCAATAACCTGAGTGTCGCGCGCGATGGCGCCGAGGCCCTGCAGTACCTCCGTCGCGAGGGGAAGTTCGCCGCCGCGACGCGTCCCGATCTCGTGCTCCTCGACCTGAATCTTCCGAAGCGCGACGGACGCGAGGTCCTCGCCGAGATCAAGGCGGACGACGACTTGAAGCAGATCCCCGTCGTCGTCCTCACGACGTCGAGCGCCGAGGTCGACATCCTGAAGAGCTACGCGCTGCACGCGAACTGCTACATCACGAAGCCGGTCGATCTCGATCAGTTCGTACAGGTCGTGAAATCGATCGACGACTTCTGGCTGACGATCGTGCGGTTGCCGGTCCCGACATGACCGAAAAGACGCGCGTGCTGCTCGTCGAGGACAACCCCGGCGATGCTCGGCTGATCGCCGAGACCATCGCGGACGTCCCCGGCGGGCCATTCGCGCTCGTCACGGTGCCGACGCTCGCCGAGGCGATCCGCAGGCGCGATCAACACGACGTCGTGTTGCTCGATCTGTCCCTTCCCGATGGCCACGGCCTCGAGACGGTGACGCGAATGATCGCGGCGCCCACTTCGACGCCGGTCGTGGTGCTCACGGGCACCCATGACGACGAGCTCGCGAGCCGCGCCGTTCAGGCGGGTGCACAGGATTACCTCGTGAAAGGCGAGGTCACCCCCGAGCTGCTGGGGCGCACGCTGCGATACGCGATCGAACGGCGAAAGGCCGAGGAGGACGCGCTCGTCGCGCGCGAGGCCCGCCGGGCGCGGTTTCTCTTCGAGGTGGGGAGCGAGCTGTCCGTGTCACTCGACGTGCACGAGATGGGGCGTCGGCTCGCCGAGCTGCTCGTCCCCACGCTCGCCGATTGTTGCGTGCTCGAGGTGGCGACCAACGACGGCACTCTCGAGCGTGTCGGGTGCGCCGCGACGGATCCCACGTTTGAGCGACTCGTTGCCGACAGCGTGAATGCGTCCGCTGCGTCGGTGTACGAGGGCGCGCGCGCGTCGTTGGTCCTGCCGTTGCGGGTCGGCGAGCGGTCGGTCGGCGCGCTCACTCTGATGAGACTCCAACGAACGAGCGCCTTTGGCGACGACGATCGACTTCTCGCCGACCAAATCGCGATGCGTGCCGCGCTCGCGGTCGAGAATGCGCGACTCTATCGCGACGCACAGAGAGCCCTTCGCGCGCGCGACGAGATGCTCGCCGTCGTCTCGCACGACTTGCGCAATCCACTGAGCGTCATCGGCCTGTCGCTGCGGATGCTCGCTCCAGCCGTCCGCGCCGACCAACCGCGCGCGGCGACTCTGCTGCGCGCACAGAACGCGTTCGAGCGCATGCACCGCCTCGTCGAGGATCTTCTCGACCTCGCGCGCATCGACCAGGGCAACCTGCGCGTCGATCGCAAGCGGCAGCCGCTCGGCCACTTGCTCGCGGAACACATCGAAGCGCAGCGCCCGATCGCAGAAGACCGAGGCATCGCGCTCGAGCTCGCAGCGCCGCCGGACGTCGTGGTCGACGTGGACCGCGACCGCATCGGGCAGGTGCTCGCGAACCTGGTCGGCAATGCGCTCAAGTTCACGCCTCGCGGCGGCTCGGTGCGGGTTCGCACACACTGCACCAACCGCACCGCGCGAATCGAGGTCGAGGACTCCGGCGTCGGCATTTCGCCGGAGGTTCTCCCGCGCGTCTTCGATCGATTCTTTCAGTCGGCGCGCGCGGAGGCGAAGCAAGGGGTCGGCCTCGGGCTCGCGATCGCGAAGGGCATCGTCGAGGCGCACGGCGGATCGATCGACGTCGTGAGCCCGCCCGGGGCCGGCGCGACGTTCGGCGTCTCGCTGCCGGTCGCTGCCGCGGACGAGCCCGACATGACGGCCCCGGCGTAGCGGACCCACTATCGGGGGGAGATGGTCGGTCGTCGCATGTTAAGCTGTCGCCGATGGCCATGAGCGCGCGATGACGCTTCGAGTCGACAAATCACGTCGAGTCGCGGTCGGGATGATCGTGACCCTCGCCGTCGCCGCGTCGCTGACCCAGGCCGCTTGCGGCGGCGGGGACGGCGCGAAAGAGCCGCCCGCCACATCGCAGCCGGTCGCCCGCTACAACCTCATCGTCACCGACGCGATCCCTTCCGCGGTGACCGCCGGCGGCTCGGTCGTCTTCAGCGCGACGATCAAGAACACCGGCAGCGTTCCGACACCCGAGGGCGCCGTTCACGGCGTGTCGTTCGCCATCGATGGCGTCATCGCATCGTGGTCCGAGAGCCACACGGCGTCGATCGCCCCAGGGAGCAGCGTGACCGTGGCCGCCACCGGCGGTCCCGCGGGAACGAACAGCTGGACGGCGCCGACGATCGCCGGCGCGCACACGCTCGTCGCGACGGTGGATGAGCGAGACCGGCTCCCGATGGAGGGCGACGAGACCGACAATCAGCACACTTCCACGGTGAGCGTGTCCGCGCCCGCTCCCGGCTACAACCTCGTCGTCTCCGCGGTGGCCCCGACGACAATTGGCGCCGGCAGCTCGGTCACCTTTCGAGCGACGATTCGCAACACTGGAACGACGGCGACTCCCCAAGGCGTCGTCCACGGCGTGTCGTTCTACGTGAACGGCACGCAGGTCGCCTGGTCGGATACCCATACGACCTCGATCGCGGCGGGCGCGACCGTCGAGGTCACTGCCAACAGCGGCCCCTCCGGGACGACTGCGTGGAGCGCGCCAGCAACGGCGGGATCGCACACGCTCATGGCGTGGGTCGACGACGTCGACCGGCTCACCGCCGAGACCAACGAATCGGACAACCAGCTCACCACGACACTCGAGGTCGGTGCGGGGACGGCGAGCTGTTCGGATCGAATCAAGAACGGAACCGAGACGGGCGTCGATTGCGGTCCTGATTGCGGACCGTGCGAGTGGCCGTTCACCGCGGCGCCGCGCGCGACGTTGCGCGCAGCGGCGCGGAAGGTGTACGCGCATTGGCACTACTACCCGGTGTCGTTCGATAACGCGTCGCCGACCTCGAATGACTATTACGAGCGAAACTTCATCGCGCCGAACGGCGAGGGTGGAATCCACGCGGCGTACGGCGGCATGATGCGCGAGCGCCCGCTGCCGCGGCTGCCACGACCGGAAACCGATTGGCGGCTGCGGGACGCGAAGGACGAGGTCGAGCTCGCTGCGCGCATCGGAATCGACGGGTTCTACCTGAATCTGTGGACCGACAGCGACGCCAACAACGGCGGCGTCTGGACGCGCGTTCGGACCGTCGTCGAAGCGGCGTCGGCCGTCGGCAAGTTCGACATCATTCCGAATTTCGACATGACCATCCTGAACACCGGCAGCGCGTCGGGCGATCAGGACGCGATCATCCGAATCCTCGGCAAGCTCAAGCCGTACTCCGCGTTGTCGAAGCGCAGCGACGGGAAGTTCGTGGTCGGCTTGTTCTTTCCGGACGCCCACGGCCGCACCGCGAGCTTCTACAGCGCCGTGAAATCGCGCGCCGCGACCGAGTTGGGAATGAATCTGTATCTCGTGCCGGTGTTCCTCGGGACGGGAAGCACGGCGTTGTTCGAAGAATACAAAGCGGTGGGCGATGCCTACGCCGGGTGGGGCACCGCAGTGCCGGTCGGCTCCGCCGGCTACTCCGCCGGGCTGAAGGTCAAGGCCGCCGGCCACGGTAAGACGTGGATTCACCCGATCAGCAGCCAGGATTATCGGCCGAAGGACAAGGCGTTCTGGGAGGCGAGGAACTCGCAGACGCTGCGGTCGATCTGGGAGAACGTGATCGCGGATGCGATCGACGAGGTGCAGATCGTCACGTGGAACGACCAACACGAGCACCACGCGATTCGCCCCTCCACGGGGAAGCAGTGGGCGGCGTACGACATGACCGCCTATTACATTCAGTGGTTCAAGACCGGCAGCAAGCCGATCATCGAACGCGACGTGTTGTACTACAACCATCGCATTCACAACGCGGCCCTTGCCCCGACGAAGCAGGCGACGACGGCGCTCGCGGTCTGCAAAGCGGGCTGCCCGGCGACCAACGACGTCGAGCTGGTCGGCTTCCTCACCGCGCCGGGGAGGCTCGAGATCGCGCAGGGCGCGACCGTCTACGGAGAGGACGAGACCGATGGCGGCGTGCAGGTGGTGAAGACCGCGATCGCGGTCGGCACCCCCACGTTCAGGTTGAAGCGCTCCGGGGCGACGGTCGTGGAGCTCACGAGCATGCATTCGATCGTCGGGGCGGTCGAGTATCAGGACCTCCTCTACCGCGCTGGCACCTCGAGCCGCGCGGCGCTGCCGTCGTGCGCGACATGGTGTACCGCCGGGGACGCGCGCTGCCTGCTCTGCCCCGGCGAGCCGATGTGGCTCGAGCGGTAGCGGAGTCGCCAAGAAACAGGGCGCTGATCGGTGTTCAGGGCCATCCGACGAGCGTCGGCACCTTTCGTCCGATCTCGGTGCCGTCCCCGACACGCCCGTTACCGTTCGCGCCCCAACAGAGGACCTGCCCGGTGCTGCGACGTGCGCACGTGTGATAGATGCCCGCCGAGATCTCGACGACGGACGTGAGGCCCTGAGCAGGGGTCGGCGCGAGCCGGTCGATGTTGGTGCCGTCGCCGATTTGCCCGAACTCGTTGTCTCCCCAACATGCGACCGTCCCGTCGGTGCGGAGGGCACACGCGTGATACCCACCGACTGCGACTTGCGAAACCGGCCCCAGGTTCTTCACCACCGTCGGCGTCGATCGGTTCGGTGACGTCGTGCCGTCGCCGATCTCACCATCCGTGTTCAAGCCGAAGCACACGACGCTCTCGTCGACGCGACGGGCGCACGTCTCGAACCCTCCTGCGTAGATTGCGACGGCATCCGTCAGGCCGGTGACGGTCGTCGGCGTCGGATGTCCCGTCGTGGAACCGTCGCCGAGCTGGCCGTCGGCGTTGCGCCCCCAGCACGACACAGCGCCGGTGTTCATGCGCGCGCAGGTGTGCGAGCGGCCGCCGGCCAGCTCCGCGACGTTGGTGAGACCGGCGACGACGTTCGGTGCCGAGCGATTCGCGTAGAGGCCGTCTCCGAGCTGGCCGGAGGCGTTCCTACCCCAGCAGGCGACGGACGAAGCCGTGCGCGCACAATTGTGGGAGCCGAACGCGCGCAGCTCGAGAACCGCCGTGAGCGAAGGCACTGGCGTCGGCACGAGCCGATCGAGGGTCGTCGTGTCGCCGATCTGGCCGTGCCCGTTCCACCCCCAACACCGCACGGTGCCGTCGTTCATCCGGGCGCAGGTGTGGAACTCGCCACCGGCGATCGCAGCGGCTCCGATCAGGGCAGAGACCGGCGTCGGACTGGGGCGGTTGATCAGTGTTCCGTCGCCGAGCTGGCCGCCGTCGCCCGTCAGGGTGTCTCTGCGGTTGTTCCCGCCCCAGCACCAAGCCTCGCCGTCGATGCGGCGCGCACACGAGTGGAAGCCGCCGAGCTCGATGTCGGCAATCGCGATCGCCGGAACCGACGCATCGAACGTGTCCGTGGCAGCGTCGACGATCGAGGTGTCGCTGACCGAGGCATCCGCGAGCGATGCGTCACCCGACGCGTCAGCCACGGGCGACGTGTCCGCGCTCATCGACGAATCGCTACTGTCGCCGGCGGAGCCATCGAATGCCGAGACGTCCAGAGGGACGTCGGCCGACGCGTCGGCAGGCGGAGCGAGCGCGTTTTCATCGCATCCCGCACCGCTGCACGACCCCGGGTCGCTCAGCATGGCCGACACGCAACGCCCGTCGACGCACGTCTGCGACGCCTCACAGGGGAGGTCACGGCAGGCGACCTTCATGCGCGTGATGACCGTGAGGGGAGTGTGCGGGACGTACCGCAGGACGCGGCGCGCAACGATGCAGCCACCCTTGTAGCCGTCCTCGATGCAGCGCTCCGGCGTCTTGTCGCCGACGCCGGTGACCACGCGAATCGCGACCTCTTCGTCGCGCGCTCCGCTCGGGATCAACACGACCGATCCGACACGACCGGCGCAGCCTCGCGCCTCCGCGGCAGGTGGCCTGCTCTCGAAGTCCCCGCCGAAGCGTCCCGCCACGACGGCCGTCTGCGGAGAGTCGCTGCACGCGACGTCCGTGATCACCTCGACGGTGATCTGGGTCGGCTCGCGGCAACCTGCCGCGATCAACACGCCTGCGACGAGTGTTCGACGCATGTTCAGAACCGCACCAGCGGCGCGGCCAGCTGCCCCGGGGAGAAATCGCCGGATCCGGGCTCGCGCTCTTTGGTGAGCGCGTACGTCGTGATGACCGCGCCCGCAACGACCACGGAAGCCGCGGCCCAGAACCACCATCGCGCCGTGATCGGTGGTGTCTTCTCGAGGGCGACGTCGACGGTCTTGTGAGCGCCTGCCTCCACCACGGAGGAGACCTCCGCGCGCTCGTATCCGTCATGGGTGAGAACCACCCGATGGGCGCCTGCCGTCACCGTGAGCTCCGTCGGGACCGTGCCGACCGGTGTGCCGTCGAGGGTCACCATCGCGCCCGCGACGTTGCCCTTGATCGCGAGGAGCCCGTGCGTGCTCTTCGGCGCGAGCTTCGCGTCGACAGCGAGCGAAGACGCACCGGGAAGCGTCACCTCGCGAACGAACGGAAAGTACCCTTCCACGCTGATCTCGATCCGCGCGCTTCCCGCGGTCACCCGCTGCGGGGCGAGCGGCGTCACGCCCACGACGCGCTCGCGCACGAGGACGCGTGCGCCCGCGACGTTGCACGTGACGGTCAACGTGCTCACCCGCGCGCGTAGCTCTTCGACGAGCTGCGGGAGCTTCGGGACGCGTGCCCTCAGCTCCGCGGAGGCCTCTTGCGCGAACTGCTCGATCGCCGCGAGCGCCTCGGGGTACCGGCCGAGCGCCTGGTACGCG
>JBKJQC010001123.1:0-8411 GCA_046593995.1 Polyangiales bacterium | reverse complement strand
TCGTCTGCGTGGACACGCAGGCGCCTGCGCGTGGACACGCAGGCGCCTGCGTGGACACGGTTCGTGCCGCGCTTCACTGCACGCTCGGACACTTCGCGCCGCCGCTGCCCGCAGAGTTGTTGTCCTCGAGGCACTCGCGGATGACGCCGCCCCCGCTCGCACCGTCGACGACGACGAAGAACGAGAACGGTCCCTTCCCGACCGGCACGTAGGGCCAGGTGACGATCTCGGACTGGCCGGGGAGGAGCGGCTTGGTCGTCGCCTTCTCGCCCAGCAGCGGCGCCGTCGCGTCGGTGCCCGCGTGGAACGCGACCTTCACGCCCGCCGCGACGCCGAGCGTGCCGTTGTTCTTCACGCGCGCGCGGAGCGTGATCGACGCCGGGCAAGTGGCGGTCGAGACCTCGAGATCGACGCGGAGATCGGGCGCGTTGTACGAGCCAGCCCCCTGCGCAGAGACCCGATAATTGTTGAACCCCTTCGGCCCCCACGACACGTCCTCGGGCATCGGGAGGGTGCCGTCGCCGTTCACGTTGGTGATGTGGTAGGCGTGCTGGTTCCACACCTTGCGCGTGCGGACCCATTTGTCGTTCTTGTCGCCGTAGACGAAGACGCCGTGGCGCGGGGTCGCGTCCGCGGGGCAGGTCGTCGCGGTGTGATTGAGGTCGTTCGAGACGACGATGAACTCGGTGTTGTTGTCGCCGTCGACGTCGACCAGCACGGGGTACTCGTGGATGGTCCCGGTCGACGACGGTTGCTTGAAGAGCTCGGTGCCGTCCTTCCCGGAGTACACACGCACGTAGCACTCGTCGTTGTAGACGACCTCGGCGGCCCCATCCCCCTCGAAGTCGAAGACGCTCGAGCCGGTGACGTTGCTCGAGAGATCTTGCGTGGGCTTGCTCCACTTCGCGGTGATCACCTTGGTGACGCCGTCGTACTCGAAGACGCTGTACGCGCTGCCGTTGGCCGAGGCGAACTCCATCACGCCGTCGGCGTCGAAGTCGGCGATGGTCGGCGGGCCGCCGCGGCCGGTGCCGGGGAGCGGGAGCGTAGCGAGGAGCACGCCGGTCTTCGCGTCCTGAACGCGCACGTTCCCCTGCGCGATGACCACGAGCTCGGGGACTCCGTCCTTGTCGAGATCCGCGATCGCCGGATAGCCGTCGGTGAGCGCGGCGTTCTTCCACACCTCGCTGCCGTTCTTGCGATAGGCCGCGTTGCCGCCGACGACCTCCTGCTGACCATCGCCGTCGATGTCCGCGACGATGCTCACGGGGCCGTAGCCCGCATCGTTCGCACCGAGCTTCTCGCGTCCTTCTCCGGACACCACCTTGCCGGTGTGATCGAGGACGACGCCGCCGTAGACGACCTCGACCTTCCCGTCGTGGTCCATGTCGGCGAGCGCGATCGTCACCGAGTTGCCGACGCCGACGTACGGCGTCGTGCCGTCGGCCCTGCGCGACTTCCACAGGAGTGATCCGTCGGCTTTGAACGCGATCACGCCGCCGGTCTTCATCGGCGCGACGAGCTCGATCGTCCCGTCGCCGTCGAGATCTGCCGCGGCGGGCGTGCCGCGCGGGTTCACCTCGTTGCCGGCCGCGTAGACCCCCGCCGTGGCTGCGAGCTTCTCCGCGCCGGTCTTGCCGTCGAGGATCCGCAGATGCGCGTTGCCCGCTCCGCTGAAGTTGTCGCTCGTGACGATCACCACCTCGGGGATCCCGTCCTTGTCGAGGTCGATCACCACCGGCATGTTGATGACCTGGACGAAGGTCGGCTTGATCACCGACGAGGTCCAGGACCACTCGAGGATCGGCTCGAGCTTGTCGACCGGCGGGCGGTACTCGCAGCCGCTCGCGGTCGTGGGCTGGGGGAGGCACTTGCCGAGCGTCGGCTCGCAGAACGCGTTCTCCTCGCAGTCGAACGTGTCCTTGCAGGCGACGCCCGGATTCGTGCACGCGCCGGCGAGGCAGACCTGCGTCGCCCCGCAGCAGGTCGTCCCGCAGCGGACGCCGCTCGCGCAGGCGGGCGCGCACGCGGACTCCACGCACTCCTCGCCCGACTTGCAGCAGGTCGCGGCTGCGCCGCAGAGCAGGTCGGAAGGACACCCCGGATCGACCTCGCCGACCGGGACGTCGAAGGTGCCGCCGCCGCTGTCGTCCGGCGTGACACCGTCCGTCGCCGTATCGGAGCCGCCGTCCCCCACGCCGGGCATGTCGAGCGGCTGCTCTTCCTGCGTGCTCGAGCACGCGTAGCCGAGGACGGAGAGGAGCGTGACGAAGGGAAGAAGGTTGCGAGCGCGCACGGAGCAGAGCATGGCGGTTCGGCGATGCGCCGCAAGCGCCGCTCGCATAACGTGCCCCGATGCCGAGACGTCTCGTGTTCCGCCGCTTCGGTGACGTCGACGTCCTCGAGGTCGAAGAGGCTCCGGTACGGGCCCCGGGGCCGGGGGAGGTCCGCGTCGGGGTCGCGTTCTCCGGGGTGAACTACGCCGACGTGCTCGCCCGGCGCGGGCTCTACAAGTGGGCGCCTCCTCCCCGTCGAGACAGCCCGACCTGCGTCGGGTTCGAGCTCGCGGGGACCGTCCTCGAGGTCGGTCCGGGCGTGACGGAGCTCCGCGTCGGCGATCGCATCGTCGCGGTCACGCGCTTCGGTGGGTACGCCGACGAGGCCATCGTCGACGCACTGCGCGCGTGGAAGATGCCCGATGGCATCGCGCTCGAGGAAGCCTGCGCGATCCCCGCCGTGTACATGACCGCCTGGCAGTCGTTGTGCGAGGTCGCCCGCGTGCGCAAGGGGGACGCGATCCTGATCCAGGCCGTCGCCGGCGGCGTCGGGATCGCGGCGCTGCAGATCGCGAAGCACCTCGGCCTCACCACCTACGGCACCGCGTCGTCTCCCGAGAAGCTCGCGTTCGCGCGCGAGCACGGCCTCGATCACGGCATCGACTACACGAAGCTCGACTTCGAGCGTGAGGTCCTCGCGCTCACGGGCGGGCGCGGTGTGGACGTGGTGCTCGACTCGCTCGGCGGCGAAGGGCTCCGCAAGGGGTACCGGTGCCTCGCGCGCGGCGGCATGGTCGTCACCATCGGCGCAGCGCAGGTCGCGCCCGCGAAGCGCGATCCGCTCTCCTATCTACGCGCGGGCGTGGAGCTCGTGCGCGGCGGCGTGTTCCATCCGTTCCAGCTCATCGAGGACAACCGTGGAATCGCGGGCGTGCAAGTGCTCCTCCTGTGGGACGACGTCCCGGGGCTCGAACGCGGCATGCAGGCGCTCTTCGCCTGGTGGGAGCAGGGCATCGTCAAACCGCACATCGATCGCATCGTGCCGCTCGAGAACGCAGCCGAGGCGCACCGGGCGCTCGAGTCACGCGCCAGGCGCGGCAAGCTGCTCCTGCGCTGCGCCTACGGCTAGTTCGGGAACGTGAGCACGTTGCGCCGCGCGGTGTCCCCGGTGCCGAGCTGCCCTTGATCGTTCGCGCCGGCGCAGCCGATGGTGCCGAGCTGCGTGCGCGCGCAGATGTGGAAGCGACCGACCGACGCCTGCGCCCACGGACCGGCGATCGTCACCGGAGTCGGCGCGGAGCGATCGGTCGTGTCGCCGACGCCGAGCTGTCCCTCGACGTTGCGTCCGAAGCAGGAGAGCGCGCCGGAGGACTTCCATGCGCACGTCGTGAAGGTGTCGGTGCTCACGCCGACGTACCCGGTGTCGGCGCCCACGCGGCGCGGGGCGGTGATCGGCTGCGACGGCGGTTGTCCCGCCTGGCCGAAGGCGTTCACGCCCCAGCACCAGAGCGAGCCATCGGCGCGCAGACCACACGTCGTGTCCTGCCCCGCATCGACCGCGATCCAATCGTCTGCGTTGCCGACGCGGGTCGGCGTCCGCACCTGCAGCGGCGCCCCGTCGCCGAGCCCGGTCTCGCCGTCCGAGCTTCTTCCCCAACACCAGAGCGAACCGGGCGCGCGGATCCCACACGCGTGTCCTTGTCCTCCGCTGATCGCGGTCCAGTCGCTGTTGGTCGCGACCTGCAACGGCGTGAGCGACGGAGGACCGGGATACGCGTCCGACACGCCGAGCTGCCCCTCGACGTTCTCGCCCCAGCACCACAGCGTGCCATCGGTCATCACGGCGCACGTGAAGAAGTAGCCGAGCGAGAGGAACTTCGGGGTGCGTGGGGTCGCGACGCGCGCAGGGGTCATGCGTCGGTTCGTGTCGCCGAGGCCGAGCTCTCCGGACGCGTTGTCCCCCCAGCAGAAGAGCTCGTTCTGCTCGGTGCGCGCGCAGGTGTGGCGCTCACCGGCGGAGACCTCGACCCACGGCCGCGGGAACTCCGACGGACGAACGTCCACGCGCGTGGGCTGCAGCCGATCGGTCTCGTCGCCGACGCCGAGCGCACCTTGCTGACCATCGCCCCAACACCAGAGGACGCCGCGCACGATCGAGCACGAGTGGTACTGACCGACGCTGACCGACGCGCCGATGCCGACGCTCGCGTCACCCGAGGTGTCGAACACAACCGCGTCGTCGAGGTCGCTGGTGTCCGATGCGGCGTCGAGGCTCACGCGATCGGTGAGGACGTCGACGTGGAAGCCGCAGCCCGGGAGCAAGAGGGCGAGGAGGAGGATCCGCATCAAATGCCTCCGAAGCCGAGGCCGACGACCACAGCGCCGCCGAACCACGCGCCGTCGATGCGCACCGGCTCCTCTCCCTGCACCTCGCCGACCACGCGCGGCAGCAGATAGCCGGCTTGCCCTTCGAGGCCGAGACGGAACGGTCCGAGGAGGGCGGTCGGGCCGAACGACACGAACCCATCGGTCGTGATGCCGGAGCCGCTGCCGCCGTTCGTCGCGTCGCGCACCGGACGTCCATCGAGGCGCACCCACGAGAGCGCGGCGCCGAGGTGAGCATCGAGCACGAGCGGCCCGAGCGCCGGCGAGCGGTAGCCGACGCCGGTGCCGATGGAAGCGAGCGTCGCGTCGACGTTGCCGCGCATGCGCTCGACGCGGTTCGTCTCCCACCCGACCTGCGCGAACAGGCGAAACCCCGACGCGATCTCGAACGAGGTCCGGAGCGCGCCGAACAGCGCACTGCCCCGCCGGTCACGCGCAGCGACGATCAACAGCACGTCCGCCGTCGGGGAAGCCTTGGCGACGGCCCGCTTCGCCACGGTCTTCGCGGCCTTTGCGCCCGGCGCGTCCTTCGGCGGTCCCACCGGCTCGGGGGGTTCTGGGATGACGAGCTCCATCCACGACGTGAGGAAGAGCTGCGAGATCGCGAGCGCAATCGTTCGCTCGCGCCCTTTCTCCCTCGGCAGCGGGAGCTCGCGCTCGAGCTTCTTCGACGTGACCGGATCGTCGACGACGATCCGCATGCGCGTGTCCGTGCACTCGACCCGCACCATGGGAAACGGCTTCCCTTGCCGCTCCTCGGCCACGCTCGCGACGTCGATCGCGACGAGGCGCTCGACCTCCGCGACGTCGATCGCACCACACCCGGTCGCGTCGACGCGCACCGGCACGTCGGCGCGCGAAGGCGAAGGAGAGAGCGCCGCGACCCCCACCATCGCGAACACGATGGCGTGCTTTCGGGGGAGCCGCGCCCGATTCCTCACTCGAAGTCTCATTCGACGAGAGGCATCATACGCGGAGCGTGCGGCCCACTGGGATGGAGCTGCAGGTAGCGGCTCGCGGCCGTCTTCGCGCGCGCCTTGTCGCCGGCGCTCTTCCAGGAGATCGCCTCTTCGGCGAGGGCGTCCTCCGCCAGCGCTCCGTGCGGCGCCGCCTTGTGACAGCGCGCGAACGCCTCGGCCGCCGGCGCGTGACGACCGCGCGCGCGCTCGACCCGTCCCAGCGTGAAGAGCGCGCTCGCGACACGACCATCCCCGGGGTGCATCGCGACCAACGTGCGGAGCGCGTTCGCCGCCTCCTCGTATTTGTGCGCGGCGCGCGCCTCGTCGGCCTTGGCGAGGAGCGCCTCGACCGTGACCCCCGCGGTGGCTGGCGCCTTTTTGTCGGGGCCGGCGCTCGCCGACGGCACCGGCGGCTCGGCCGGTCGATGGGCCGCGACCTCCAACGTCTCGCCGAGCGCGAGCTCCGTCGTCTTCCGACCGTCGTCGATCTCGACGCGCCCGCGAACGACGTGGACCTTCACCTTCTCGTGCGCGAGATCGACCGTGAACGCGGTCCCGAGGACGCGCACCGTCACGTCGCCGACGCGCACCACGAACCTGCGCTTCGGGTTGGGCGTCACGTCGTAGCGCGCCTCGCCGGCCGTCTGCGCGACGCGGATCAGCTCCTCGCCTTGCTCTTCGATCTTCACCTGCGCATCGGGAGACAGCACGACCTCGGAGCCATCGACGAGCACCATCTTCGCGGGCGCGCTCGCCGTAGGAGCGGGCGCCGTCGCGACCGATGTCTCGGTCCGCGTGCGGTACGCGATGACCGAAACGATCGACGCGGCGGCGATCGCGGCCGCGGCGAACACGAGCACGCGACTGCGACGACGCTCTTCGAGCTTCGCACGCTTCGCCTCCTGGATGCGCCCGAGCACCCGCTGCTCGCGGAGCTCGTTCCACGCGGGCTCCATGGCGCGACGGACATGCGCGTAGCGCGCGCTCTCGGGCGCGGGAGTGGTGGGGGGACCGGCTTCAGCCATGCGATTCGAGCCTCCGATTCACGCGTGCTTCCGCGTCCGCAATGCGTCGCTTCACGGTGGCGAGCGAGACGTCACACAGCTTCGCGACCTCGGGGAGCGTCTCCCCCTCGACGTGGTGCAGGACCCAGGGCACCCGCAGATCCGGGGGGATCTGCTCGAGCGCCTCGTAGAGCTCTTCGACCTGACGCTGGTCGTGCGGGTTCGACGCGCGCGGGTGCACGAGCTCGAGCGCGCGGCCGAGGAACCGGAAGCGACGCCGCTTGTTCAGGCGCTTGTGCACGCGGTTGACCACGATGCGCACGAGCCATCCGCGGAACCCGGCCGGCTCGCGCAGCGAATCGAGCGCGAGCGCTGCATCCGTGAAGGCTTCCTGCAGGACGTCGTCGACCTCCGCGTCGTTCCCAGTGAGGCGATAGACGACGCCGGCGCAGTAGCGCGCATGCCGGCGATAGAGCGCACCGAACGCGCGCTCGTCCCCCCGCCGCGCCTGCTCCACGAGCGTCGCGTCGTCGACCGGAACGGCAACCAGGCGATCCCCGGTGGCTGCTGCAGGGGCTGCGCTCGGGGGCATACTGGACATGAGAGGCGTCACGCCGGGGTGACCGGCTCACAAAAGAGTGCGGACCTCGATTCTAGCCAGAAAACCCGCCAAACTCGAGGTCGCCTGGAGCCTCTTCCCGCCCGGTCGTCACCATGGGTCCGTCACCTCGATGCGCCCCCCGAAGCTCTCGGATCGCACCCGCTGGCGCCTGGAAGACAACGCGTTGTCGAAGGTCGTGAGCGAAGCCAGGTCCGCCGCTCGTGCGCAGGGCGCTCGTCTGCTCGACCTCACCGAATCGAATCCGACGCGCTGCGGGCTCTCGCCCGGCGTCGAGATGATCGGCGAGCTCTCGCACCCGAGCGCCGGCCACTACGAACCGATTCCGTTCGGCGACGCCGCTGCACGCGCTGCCGTCGCCGCGTATTACCGCGATCGCGGCGTCGAGGTGTCGCCCGCGCGCATCGCGCTGTCGGCGAGCACGAGCGAGGCCTACGGGTGGCTCTTCAAGCTGCTCTGCGACCGCGAGGACTCGGTGCTCGTCGCGGAGCCGAGCTACCCGCTGTTCGAGTACCTCGCGTCGCTCGAGGACGTTCGGCTCGTGCCCTACCCGCTCGTGCGCGAGGAGCGCTTCGCGATCGATCTACCGGCGCTCGAGCGCACGCTCGATGCCGAGCCGCGCGCGCGCGCGATCCTGTTCGTGAACCCCAACAATCCGACCGGCACTTTTGCGCGGGTCGCGGAGGCGGCGGCCCTCGAGCGAATCGCCGTCGAGCGCGGCCTCGCGTTGATCGTCGACGAGGTGTTCGCCGACTACGCCCACGGGACCCTGCCGGCCGATCGCCTGCAGACGTTCGCCGGCCGCGACGCGGCGCTCACCTTCGTGCTGAGCGGGCTCTCGAAGGTCGTCGCGCTCCCGCAGGTGAAGCTCGCGTGGACGGTCGCGAGCGGCCCCACGCCGATCCTCGGGCAGGCGCTCGCGCGGCTCGAGGTGATCGCCGACACCTACCTCTCGGTGGCGACGCCGATCCAGCACGCGCTCCCGGCGATCCTCGCGAATCGCGCGCAGGTGCAGAGCGCAATCCTCGCGCGCGTGACGGCGAACCTCTGCGCGCTCGACGGTGCGATCGTCGACACCGCGCTCTCGCGCTTGCCGAGCGACGGCGGATGGAGCGCGATCCTCGAGGTGCCACGCACGCGCGACGAGGACGGGTGGGTCGAGACGCTC
>JBKJQC010001025.1:0-14476 GCA_046593995.1 Polyangiales bacterium | reverse complement strand
CCCAGCGGCCGTCGACCCCGCCGCCGAAGACGACGCCCGCGGTCTGCGTGAGGTTCGCCCCGTCCCACTCCCAGAAGTCGTGGACGTAGCCGCCGAGGCAGCCCGTCGCCGCGAGCGCCTCGCGACCGACCGGATCGTTCACGGTCGCCGTCGTGCGTGTCGCGATCTCCGCGTCGCTGAGGCTGCAGGAGTCGAGCTTGTCGACGGTGCCGCCGAAGATCGACATGCGCCCACGCGCAGCGTTCCAGAACGCCGCCGCGCCACGCCGCGTGCGGAGCGACGCCGGGAGCTTCGCGTCCGCCGCGCGCAGTCGCTCGATCCAGTCGGTGCCGTCGAACTCCCAGATCGTGAGCGCGTCGGTCTTGCCGTCCGCCTGCGTACCGGAGCGTCCGCCGACGAGGACCGTCACCTTGCGCGCGGCGTCGTAGACCAGCTGCGCGGACTCGAGCGCCGGCGGCGGGGTCGCGGTGGCGACGCGCTTCCACGTGATGCCGTCGTAAATCCACGTGTCGTTCAAGAGCTCGCGCGTGAAGTTCTCGGGGAACACCGCTCCATACGGATTCACGCGGTGATCGTTGCCGCTCGTGATGAGCTCACGGCCGCCGAAGAGCACGGTGACCTCGCGGCTCGCGTCCCACGCCATCGCGCCGCGGACGCGCGGTGGCGGTGATCCGGCGAGCGCCTTCGCGAGCCACGTCGTGCCGTCGAACTCGTAGGTGACGTCCTGGAGGTCGACGTTGCGGCACCAGTATGGCGCGGTCGCGGTGCGCGCGTCCGCGGTGTTCACGTAGCAATGAACGCCCGGGTGAGCGCCGCCGAAGAGCACCGTGCGTCCGCGCTTCGCGTCGAAGGCGAGCGCCGGATCGATCATCCCCGGGAGCGCGGCGGTGTCGCGGAGCGCCCAGCTCGCGCCGTTCCACTCCCAAGTCTCGCTCGCGAGCGAGTAGCCACGCAGCCACTCGGCGTCGGCGTCGCCGCTCGCCGGCAGGCCGCTGCCCCCGACGCGCTTGGTCGGCGCGATGAGCTGCACGAGGCCTTCGTGCTCGGCGCGCATGACGTCGCCGAACTGGAAGATCGTGTCCTCGTGCTGCCGCGAGCGCACGGGTCGCACGAGGATTGTCTTGCCCCGTGCCACGTCGAACGCGAGGTGCGGCTCGCGCGACAGGCTGTTCGCCTCGTACACCCGCGCGCTCGGGACCTTGCTGTCGGCGAGGATCGACCAGAAGGGGATGGTCACCGCGGGATCGACGACAATCGGCGCGGTCAGCCCGTCCCACCGCAGCGCCAGCCGCACGCTGCCATCGTGGATCTCGAGCGAGCCGAGCCTCTTGACGCCCTTCGCATCGATGGCCAGCGGCGCGCTCACGCGGAAGCGCGCGCGTCCCTCCTTGTCCGTGACGAGCAGCGCGTCGGTCTGCGCCTCGCGACGGAGCGATCCCCCTGGGGGCGGCGTCACCTCGAAGGCGAGCTCCGGCGTCGTCGTCAGCTTGTCGACGACGAACGCGAGCTCGAGCCGCTCGTGATCGTCCACCGCCACGAGATCGACGTCGGGGAGCACGTCGCGATACACGGCCGCCCCGTCGTCCAGCTTGGGCGCCGACGCGCGGAGGCCGAGGAAGCGGAGCGTCGCGTGCGAGCCGGCGCCCGGTGCGGAGAGCTCGAAGGCGCCGTCGGCCGTCGCCGGCGCGATGGCAGCGACGGTCTGCCCGTTGCCCGCGCTCTTGTCCGTGCGCAGGTGGCCGGCGTCGCGCACGAACTTCCCCTTGCCGGTGACGACCGCCGCCGCCTGCGGGACGTTCGCGAGCACGTACTGCTTCACCGGCGCGAAGCGGCGACGCTGCTGGCGCACGTCGCGGACGGCGAGCACGGCGATGCCGACGCCGAGCAGAGTGAAGGTGGCGAGCGCGGTGCGGGAGGACATCAGTCGATCGGTCATGGCGACACCGTCACGTCGAGCTCACGGAAGTCGTGGTAGGGCGTGAACATGGCGCCGTCCGCCAACACCTCGACGCGCAGGCGATAGGCGCCGCTCGCGGAAGGCGTGAAGGAGCAGGTGCTCGGCAGGCTGTAGGGACAGACCTCCGTCGAGGTCCCATCGAAGGAGTACGAGAACCGGTACGAGACCGTCGCCCCTCCGGCGCTGGCGCTTGCGGTCATGGTGAGCGGGCTCGCCACGCGCGGTGCCGACGGCGAGCTCGTGAACGACGACAGCTGCGCGCGTGCCTTGCACGTCCCGGGGACGAACTGGCTCGCGCCCGCGCAGAAGTACGCGCTCGAGAAGCAGTCGCCGTCCGTCTTGCAACTCGTCGCGCAGGTGGTGCCGTTGCACCCGTAGGGCGCGCATGACGTGGTCGTCGTCGCGCCGCAGGTCCCCGTCGACGAGCACGTCGCCGACGACGTCTTCATCCCGGCGCTGCAGCTCTGGGTGACGCAGGTCTGCCCACTCGAGAGCGAGTGACACGCGAGCAGATCCTTGCCGTCGCAGCGTGGGCCGCAGAGGTTCGAGGTCGTGCAGTTGGCCCGTCCGCCGTGCGGCGCACCGCTCACCGGGACGCACTGCCCGATTGACCCCGGCACGTCGCAGGCGCCGCACTGCCCGGTGCACGCGCTGTTGCAGCAGTAGCCGTCGACGCACGCGCCCGACGCGCACGAAGCAGTGCTGCTGCACGGCGTTCCGTTCGGGTACTTCGCGGTCGCTGCGTCTGCCGCCGTCGCGCGAGCGAACGACCAGACATCGCCGTACGTGACCGAGCTCGTGCCGCCGTGTCGATAGGCGAACCCGCCGACGACGAGCGTCTCGTTCCTCGCTTGGTCGAAGAACGCGACGTGACCGACGCGCGGCTCGAGGTGCGTCACCGGCTCGCGCAGCGACCAATTGCCGGTCGCCGTGTCCCACTCCCAGGTCGATCCGTACGTGACGTTGGGATCGTCACCGGAGCCGCCGGTGAGGACGATCTTCGCGCGCGCCGGGTCGTACACCATGCGGTGGCCGAACATCGCGGGGGGCACGATGGTGGGCGTCTTCTTCGTCCAGCCGAGGACCGACGACCCCGCGGCCATGTCCCACTCCCACATGTCGCGCAGCGCACCGTTGGCGCCGCGACCGCCGAACAGGAGGATCTTGCGACGCACCGTGTCCGCGACCATCGCGTGGCTGCGTCGCGCGGGCGGTGCTTCGCCGCTCCCCGAGCGCTCCACCCAGCCGCCGGTCGGGCTCCAGTTCCACGTGTCGTTCTTCAGTGCGCCGGCTGCGTCCTCGCCGCCGAAGAGCAGGTAGCCGACGTCGACGTTCACCGCGAGCGCGTGCTCGGAGCGCGCGCTCGGCGGGACGCGCACGCCGTAGGTCTGCAGGCTCCACTCGTCCCAGCGATAGGTCTCGTCGTCCCAGGTCCACGTGTCGCCGAGGACGCCGCCCTCTCCCTCGCCGCCGAACAGGAGCCCCGCACCCTTCGTCGCGCCTGCCGCGCGGTACCCGACCGCGAACGCGTGGCCGGCGCGCGGCGACGGCGCGCGGTCCTCGAAGTGTCCGTACTTCACCGGCGGATCGCCGGTCGACGCGGTGGCCCACTCGCCGTCGTTCCAGATCCAGGTGTCCTGCAGATAGCTCCGCGCGCCGTCGCCGCGGACGCCGCCGAAGAGCACGCCGACCGAGCGGTGCGGGACGTACCCGCCCGCGGCGCCGCTGCGCGCCGACGGCACGACGCCGCTCTTCCGTCGCTCCCACGCGGTACCGTCCCACTCCCACAGATCGACGGCGCGCTTGCCGTTCGCGAAGCGACCGCCGGCGAGCACGATGCGGCCGCGATCGGGATCGAACGCGAGCGACGCGTTCTCGCGCGCGCTCGGTCCACCGGTTGTGACACGCGACGCCCACGTCGTGCCGTCGTACTCCCAGAGCTCGTCGAGGTAGGTCGACGACGCGTAGCCGCCGACGAGGACGGTCGTCCCCCGCAGCGCGTCGAACGCCATCGAGCTCCCCCCGCGCGCCGACGGCTTCGTCGCCGGCGACTTCGCGACCCACGTCGCGCCCGTCCACTCCCAGGTGTCGTTCAGCGCGGACCCGAAGTCACCGAGGCCGCCGAAGAGGACGCCGACGTTGCGCTTCGTGTCCCAGACGAACCGTCCGAACCTGCGCAGTGGCGGCATCACCGAGCTGCCGACATGGGTCCAGGTGCAGGTCGCGACGTCGAGCTCGGACGTCGCTGGGACCAGCTGGTCGCCGAAGTACGTCGACACCATGCCGCCGAACGCGACGATGCGGCGCCGCACCGGATCGAACGTGACGCTCGAGTGGAAGAGGCCGCCGGTGCCGCCGGTGCACGTGCGCTTGGTCCACGTGGCGCCGTCCCATTCCCACAGGCTCGGCGGCCTCGGGTAATCCTCGCGGGTCAACAGCATCGTGACCTTGCGCATCGGGTCGTAGAACATCGACGACGCGCCCATCTCGGACGCGCCGCGATACGCCGCGCCGTACGCCGCGGCGTCGGCGAGCGACTCGCGCGCCACCCAGCGAGGCTGCGCCGCATCGAGCTCCCAGGTCGTCACGCGCGGATCGTCGCCGCGCACCACGAACACGCGGCGCGCGGCGTCGTACGCCATGCCCGGCTTCGTGAGGGCCGGCGTGATGTCGGGGGTGCGGGGCGTCCACGCCGCCGCCGTGGGCTCGTACTCCCAGACGTCGTCGAAGCCTCGCGTGTGGACGCCAGTCGCGGAGTACGACACGCCGCCGAACAGCACGTGACGCACGCGCACGCTGTCGAAGACCAGCGCGTGGCCGGCGCGCCCCGCAGGAGACACGGCGACAGTCTCTGGGTGCCACGCGCCGAACGAGTCGAGGCGGAACGCGTCGCTCTGGTTGTACGAGGTCGGCGCGGTTCCTCCAAAGAAGAACGCGCCGGTCGGGGCGACGCTCATCGCAGCGCCGCTGCGCGGTCCGGGGCGCGGATCGGCGGTGCGCTCCGTCCACGTCGCGTTCGTGCCGTCGTAGTCCCAGACGTCGCCGAGCGTCGTGCCCCACGTCCCGATCGCGAAGCGCGCCCCACCCGCCAACGTGAGGGCGCCGCGCGTCGCGTGGTACGCGAACGCCGCGCCTGCGCGCCGAGGCGGAGTACCGGTCGTCGTCCGCGACACCCAGTTGGTGCCGTCCCACTCCCAGGTGTCCTGCAGATCGCCGGTCCCCCCGACGCCGCCGAAGAGCACGACGCGCTTCCGTGCGGAGTCGTAGCCGACCGCGGCCATCGCGCGCGCCGAAGGGGACGTGGTCGGCACGCGACGCGTCCAGGTCGTGGTCGCGAGATCGAGCTCCCACGTCTCGTTGAAGTAGGTGTCGTCCGCGCTCGCGCGCGACATACCGCCGAACAGCACCATCTTCTGGCGATCGGCGTCGTAGACCATCGCCGCGGCGGCCCGCGCTGACGGTCCCGCGAGATACGCCGCCATGCGCCAGCCATTGCCGTCCCACGCCCACGTATCGGCCAGGGCGACGCCGCCGCTCTCGCCGCCGAAGAGGATCGCCCGCTTGCTCACCGCGTCGTACGCGACCGCGGCGCTGTCCCGCGCCGAGGGTCTCCCGGCCACGACCAAGCTCCACGTGGCGGCGGCGCTCGCGCACTCGGGAGACGCCGGCTGGTGCAGCACCCCGAGCTTCGGATCGCACGTGTCGACGGTGCACGCGTTCTCGTCCCCCACGGGAACGGGCGTCCCCGGCAGGCAAGCACCGACCCCGTCGCAGAGCTCGTCGCCGTTGCACAGGTTGCCGTCGGGACACGGTGTCCCGCCGACCGCGTTGACGTGCGTGATCCCGCCGGTCGGCGAGCACGCATCGACGGTGCACGCCTTGCCGTCGTCGAGATTGGGCGCAGCGCCCGCAGCGCACGTGCCCGACGCGCTGCACGTCTCGCTCCCGTTGCACGGGTTCCCGTCCGAGCACGAGGTACCGGTCGCGACGGGCGTATGCGTGACCCCGCCGCTCGCGCTGCATGCATCGACGGTGCATGGATTCCCGTCGTCGAGGGTCGGCGCGCCGGCCGAGACGCACGCGCCGAACGCGTTGCAGGTCTCGGTGCCGTTGCAGACGTTGCCGTCGGAGCAAGAGGTGCCGGCGGCGACCGGGGTGTGCTTCACGCCCGTCGCCGGATCGCACGAGTCGGCGGTGCACGCGTTGTTGTCGTTGAGGACCGGCGGCGCGCTCGCCACACAGACTCCGGTGCTGTTGCAGGTTTCGGTGCCGTTGCAGACGTTGCCGTCGGAGCAAGAGGTGCCGGCGGCGACCGGCGTGTGCGTGACGCCTTTTTTGGTCGTACAAGCGTCGACGGTGCACGGATTATTGTCGTCGAGGACCAGCGGCGTACGTACGCAGACGCCAGCGCCGTTGCACGCCTCGGTGCCATTGCAGCGATCGGCGTCGGCGCACGACGTCCCGCTCGGGCGCGGCGTATATGTGCACTGATTATTGACGACGGCGTCGCTGGTGCACGGGTTCGAGTCGTTACAGGTGATGCGCGCCGCCGCCGCATCGCGCGGCGACGTCAGAGCCGCGAGCGACAACGCGACCGCATACGCGCGCATCGGCAGCGCGCGTCCCATGACGACCGGCATCGAAAGGCCGCGCCTCTGCCCACGCATCTTCGCCTCCAACCAGTGGTTTCCGCACGCACGTACATCGCCGGCAATGCCCGGCGCCAATCGGCTCTGCGCTTTCAGCACGAGCCGTGCCGGCGGCGATGCGCTCGACGCCCGCAAAAAGGCCTCGCGAAATGGGGCTCGCGGTCTAACGAGTGTTAGAGCGTGGTCTAACAGCGGTTAGATAGATCTAACGCTCCCGCAGTCGGCGGCCTCCGGTGGAGCGCGCAAGCGAATGGCGGGGCTACGCTGCCTCGATGCATCGTCTCGCCTCGTGGCTCCTCTTCGCGTCGTGCTCGCCGGCGCGACGCGAAGCGGCCGTCGCGCCCGAGCCCGCGGCGCACTCGACGCAGGCCGTCGCTGTCGTCGCGACCGACGCCTCGCCGGAGGTCGCCGTACCTGTAGTCAGTGCCGTACCTGTAGTCATTGCCGAAGACGACGACCTCGAGAGCGGGGCGAGCCCGACGGACGGTGGCGCTCCCGACATCGGCGCGACCACCGAGTGCCCTGCCAAGTGGGCGAGCGGCGCCGCGTTCTGCACGCCCGCTGGCACGCGCTGCGCGTATCCGGAGGGAACGTGCGAATGTGCTCCAGCGAGTTACTGCGGGGGTGCGGCGCCGCCGCCGCACATCGTGAAACGGAATGCCGTGCCGCGGTGGATCTGCCGACCGTCGCCGAAGACGCTCGGTCCCGATGGCTGTCCGCTCGGCATCCCCAGCGGCGCGTGCACCACGCCCGGCAAGGCCTGCCGCTACCGGCAGTGCTGCGTGTTCACGCTGACGTGCAGCGGCGGGAAGTGGCTGCAGAGCACGATGTCGTGTCCACCGTGACCACGCCGAGATCTCGAGGTCGTTCGCCGTGTCGAGCTGCGTTCGCGCGCGGCCGGGTCGCGCGTTCATCGTCCGCAGCGGCTACGTCGCTCAACGCGCGCTCGGCGATCTCGGCCGGCACACTACGTCTTGATGCTGACGAGACGAAGTCCGCCTGACGCGCTTCCGCTCAGCGGTGCTCGCTCTGCAGCCACGCCGTGACCTGGTCGAAGTGCGTGTGCTCTTCGCGGACGATGCGGCTCGCGTCCAGCGCGAGGCTCGCGTCCCCGCGGTCGAGGGCGTCGAGCGACAGAGCGGTCCAGCGGTCCATCGCGGCGGCCGTCGCCGAAGCCACGAGCGAGAGCGCCTCCTCGAATGTGGTGGCGCGATCGCGGACCGTCGCGGGCAACGACGAGACGGTGCACGCCTGCAGCTCGCCCCACGCGAGGATCACGTTGCCGTCACCCCCTGCGCGCGCGATCGCCGCGCACAGCGCGTCGGTGTGCGTCCGCTCCGTCACGAGGCGCGTCTCGAGCTCCTCGAGGCGCTCTGCGCTCAGCCACGAGCGTGCCTTCGTCAACAGCGCGCGCACGGCCCACCACTCCAACCGCTCCACGAACAAGGTGCTCCCGAGGGCGTCGAGCCGAGGGTTGCCACTCAGGTCCGGCGCCTCGGCCGGTATCGCCAACTCGACCCACGGCATCACCAGCACCTCCGAGCTCTTGGAGCTCCCAATCGGGGGACCACGCACCGCGCTACGAATCCGTGCGTGTGCAATCGCCGACTCACGCGATCTCGGGACGGCGGCGGCGACGACGCGGCACGCCCTTGCCCTTCTTCGCGGCGGCGCGCGCTTCTTCGCTGGTCCAGCGATAGGCCGTCCCGCGCTCGTGCGGGATCTTGCCGGCGAGGGTCGCCGACTCCGACGTGAACTTGTTGGCAGTGCCGCGCTCGTGGGCGAGCCGTCCACCCTTGCTGCCGAGCGCCTTGCGCTGCTCGGCTGTCATGGCCGCGAATCCGCGCGGACGGGGTGTAGGGCTTTCGAGGCTTTCGTGATTCGGAACGGACATTTCGTCTTGCTTCGCCATCGTTGGAGCAGCGGCTCTTCGCACCGACCGTGCCGTCCCCTTATCGTTCAAGAATGCGAGCCGACGGGAGTTTTCCACAGGTTGTCCGTATGGGACGACCGTGCTCTCCGCTGGCGAGGCGACATGCGGCGATCGCGAATGCCAAATAACCAAAGCGGTATACCCGAGGCCGCCAGCTCGAGCGTTCATGAAACGATTACACACGACACGTGCGGAGCGAGTGCGCACACCCCGCTCCTTGGTTTCGCTTCTGCCGACGACTCGCCGCACAGCGCAGGTGGCCGCCCGCGCAGCGAAGGTCAAAAGCGATACTTCAGCGCATAGCTGGAGCAGCACGTGCACGTGCTCGGCGACCGCGGCCTGGTGTGGGGCGGCTGAGCGGCGCTCGCTCGCCCATCAGCTCGCCTGCACGCACCACGCCCTGCGCGCGCGCGCATCTCCACGGGATGAGCGCGACGCCGAGCACCGAGCCGCAGCCCCCCGCACCCCCCGCGCCGCAGCCCGCCGACGAGCCGCAGCCGCAGCCGACGTCCCCGCAGCCCGGGTCGGAATTCGAGAAGGAAGTGCCGCACCCCTCGAAGCAGCAGCCGATCGGCCGAGCGCTCACTTCGCGCTGAGCCGCGTGATGCATGCGCGCAGCTCGGCGGCGTCGACCGCGTGCCGGGTGCGGAGGTTCTCGAGCAGCGCGTCGAGATCGCGATGGAGGATCGACGGGCTCGCTCCGAGCTTCGTGACGGTCGACACGAGACCGCGCAGCGCAGCGCCGAGCACCCCGCCGCCGGCCGCGATCGCGTGCACCTCCTCGACGTGCGCGCGTACGGCCGCCACGTAGCGCGCGAGGGGGCCCGCGCCGTCGCGTGCGACGTGATGGATGGCAGCCTTGCCCGAGAGCGTCGCGATCTGCACGAGCAACAGTCGCTTTCCTGTGCGCGTGGCAACCGCACGCAGGACCGCGGCGAGGGCGTCGAGGTCGTCAGCCGTGAGCGTCGTCTTCGCGCGCGTCACGACCACGCGGCCGACGGCGGACCACTCGATGCGCTGCGGGTCCAAGCTCTCGACGATAGCGCACGCTCAGCGGCAGAAGTCGACGCCCTGCGGGAAGACGGTGCGATAGAGATCGAGCGTCTGCACGCAGAGGTGCGCGCCGGTGCTGTACGTGGGCAGCCCCGTGTCGCGCGTATCGCCGCCAGAGAGGCCGACGACGTAGCCCGCCGGGTACACCGTGCCGACGTTGGTCGCGTACTGGTTCTGCGGACGGAGGTGGATGAAGCGGAAGCGTTGCCCGGTCACCAGATCGGTGAACTCGGGCATGTAGCCCCACGCGTACACGCCGGTTCGATCGAGGCGCGAGTTGTGACGGAGCTGCACCCGGCTGCTCGCGCGGACACCGATGTCCGTATCCCACCACGCGTGGTTCACGTACGGGCCATACGTGAGATACGTGTTCCACCATTGCACGTTGCTGCAGCTGAGTGAGCTCGGGAGGTCTTTGCAGAAAGCGCCGTCGCACGTCGCGCCCTGCCCGCACGAGCCGCACGAGCCGCCGCAGCCGTCGCCGCCGCAGGTGCGCGCGCCGCAGCTCGGGATGCAGCGCACGCTCACCTGGTGCTCGGGGCTCGGCTCGTCGACCGCGCCGACGCCGCCGTGGATCACCGTCCACCGGTAGGGGTAGCTGCCTGCGCCGCCGGGCGCCCTCCCGTCGATGCCGACGCGGATCGCGTAGCCGCGCGCGACGGGGAACGGGAGCGCGATCACGCCGGTGCTCCACGTGCCGTCGCTGCTCGGAGCGGCGGCGCCCACGTGGAAGGTGTTGCGCCAGGTCTCGGTCCCGCAGTTCGCGAACGTCGCGGAGGCGTGGATCTCCTCGCCCGGGTTCACCGCGCCGGGCACGCCGTCCTCGCGCACGAAGCGCGAGGTGCTGCCCTTCTTCGAGCAGTCGTACGGCTCGAGCGCGTAGATGGTCGCGACCGGGGTCGACTCCTCGAGCCAGGCTTGCCCCTCTCTGACGATCTTCCACGCGAATCGGTAGGCGCCCGGCGTCGTCGGCGCCTTCACGTCGACGGGGATCTCGATCGACGTCTGCGAAGGGACGTCGTTCGGGAGCGCGATGCGCGACGTGCCCCACGTCGTGTTGTCGGCATCGGCCTGGCTCCCGAGCGCGAAGCCGTCCGCGGTCGTCCAGCGATCGAGGCTGCAGTTGGCGAAGGTGACGGTCGCGTGCACCGTATCGCCCGTGCCGACGAACTCGGGGATCCGCCACCCGAGGAAGCGCGCCGGCGGGCCCGGCTTCGTGCAATCGGCGGCGTGGTGGACGGTGATCTCCACGAGCGGCGAGCGCTCTTGCAGCATCCCGACGCCGGCGCCTTCGATCTTCCACGTGAAGGGGTACGTACCCGCGACCGTCGGCGCGGTGACCTCGAACGGGATGGTGACGCGCGCGCCGTTCGGCACGTCGGTGGGGAGCGCGATGCGACCGACACCCCACGTCGCGTCGTCGACCGGCGCCTGCGGACGGAGCGCGAAGGCCGCCTTGCTCCACGTCTCGCCGCTGCAGTTGTCGTACGTGACGCTCGCCCACGCGCGCGTGCCGGGCGTCATGTCGGCCGGCGGCGTGACCTGCGCGCGGAACTGCGCCGACGCCTGCCCCTCGTGGCACACCGCAGGCTGCAGGCACGCGCCGCTGGTGCAGGCCGGCTCGCCGGCGCTGGTCGCCACGGTCTCGTCGTCCTTCGCGCAGCCCTCGCCGACGACGATCAAGCACGCGAGCGCGATGGCTTTGTGAGCGCGCATCACCAGCTCACCGGAACGGGGCCCTGCTGCGGCGTGAAGTGGCCGACGCCGAGCGCGCCGTTCTGGTTGCTCCCCCAGCAGCGCAGGCTGTGATCCGAGACGATCGCGCACGCCGACGTCGCGCCGGCGCGCACCTTCACGACGTCCTGCAGCGGGTTGTCGCGCGCGGCACCGGGCGAGGCGATGACGAGCGACGGACGGCTCGGATCGTTGGTGGTGCGACCGTCCCCGAGCTGACCGACGGTGTCGCTCCCCCAGCAGCGCACGGTCCCGTCGCCGAGTCGCACGCAGCTGAACGCGTTCCCGGAAGAGAGCGCGCGGCCGAAGGTCCCGCCCGTCGGCGGCGGCAGCGGCGGCATGTACGTGTCGGGGATCACCGGGCCGCTGTCACGCGCGTCCATCGCGGCGTCGCTCCGCGTGTCCGGCACCTCGACCGCGGTGTCCTCCGGCGGCTCGATCCCCGCGTCGGGCGGCGGCTCCGTCGTCGGCGGCAGATCGGCGACCTTCACCGCGAGGGCGAAGCATGGACCGTCGCACAGCGCGGCGCCCGAAGGCGGCGGCGGACCTCCGAGCTCGTGGTGATCGTCGCGTCCCCAGCAGTACACGTCGCCGCCCTCGCGGAGCGCGCAGGTGTGGTGCGCGCCCGCGGAGATCGAGACGAGGTAGCCGAGCGGCTCCGAGAGCGTGACCATCACCGGCGCGCCGAGCTTCGGCAACGTGTCTGGCTTGGTGTCGCCTCCCCCGCCGAGCCCGCCGTCGCTCGCTCCATCGATCGCGCCCGCGTCGTCCGTAGGAGGATCGATCGGCGCGGGCTCGCGCGCGACACCGATGCCGAGCTGTCCCCAGCGATTGTCCCCCCAGCACGTCGCCTTGCCATCCGACGTGAGCGCGCAGGTGTGCTGCGCGCCCGCGGAGATCGCGATCACGTCGGCGAGCCAAGGGACCGCGACCGGCGTCGTCGCGCACGGCATGTCCGTCCCGCTCTCGGCCTTGCACGTCGAGGTGCTCGGGACACCGAGCTGTCCGCGCTCGTTCGAGCCCCAGCAGAGGACCTGCTTCTCGCGGAGCGCACACGCGTGGTTCCCGCCGAGCGCGATGCTGCTCACGTTCGCGAGATCCCCGACCGCGACGGGCGTCTGGCTCGTGACGGTCTTGCCGTTCCCGAGCTCGCCCATCGTGTTGCCGCCCCAGCAGCGGACGCCGCCGCCTTCGACGAGCGCGCAGCTGAACGCCGCGCCCGACGCGATGGCCGTCGGATCGGTCAGACCAGGAACCTGGAACGGGAACGTGTGACACGCGACAGAGCGCGTCTCGCCGCCGCCGATGTCCTCCGGGCAGAGGTCGGTCGTGTTGTATCCGAGCTGGCCGCGGTCGTTTCGTCCCCAGCACCAGACCGTGCGATCCGCGAGGAGCGAGCAGCCGAACTGCGATCCGAGCGCGACGTCGTCGATGCACTGGTTACGGAAGCCGCCCTTGCAGGTCGGCTTCGTCGGCGGCGGCTCGACCTTCGAACAGGCCGGCACGGTCACCGGCAACAAGGCGAGCGCCGCCAAGACGGCCACAGCGAAGCGATGCAAACCCACCCATCGGGGCTAGCACGTCGCGGCGCGTCGTGCGCGGCGATCACGCACGATCCAGGCGTCATACGCCTGGGACAGCGGCGCTCAGGCGGGCCGCGTGCATCAGGCGCGGGCGTGACGGCGGATCGTCTCGATCAGGGCGTCGAGGTCGATCGGCTTCCGCAGGTGCTCCGCCACGCCGAGCTCTTCGGCGACTTCGCGCACGCGCGCGTTGGCCGAGACGATGACGACGGGGATCTTCGCGAGGCGCGGATCCTTCAGCTGCTCCCGGCGGAACCCCTCGCCGTCGAGGACCGGCATGCGCAGATCGAGGAGGATCGCGTGCGGCAACGGCCGGCCAGCCTCGAGATCGACCGTGAGGAGCTCGAGCGTGCGGGCGCCGTTCTCCGCGCCGACGGCCTCGAAACCTTCATCGGTCAGGACCTCGATGATCGTGTCGCGGATGTCCGCCTCGTCGTCGATCACCAGCACCCTTCCGCTCATGCCGCGCCTCGCGTTGCCGCGGCGGGGGCGGCGCCCTCGTCCCCGAGCGGCAGATCGACGACGAAGCGCGCGCCGGCCCCCAGCTCGCTCTCGACGCTGATGGTGCCGCCGTGGGCCTCGACGATCTGACGCGCGATGAAGAGGCCGAGGCCGAGGCCGGAGACCGCGGTCTGGTTCGCCCGCACGAACCGCTCGAAGATTCGGATCCTGTCGTCCGCGCCGAGGCCGGGGCCGCGGTCCTCGACGACGAGGCGGGCTCGGCCGGGCGTTGCTTCGACGCGGACGGTGACCGGCGCGCCAGGTGCGTGCTTCAGGGCGTTCTCGACGAGGTTCGTCACGAGCTGCTCGATGCGTAATGGGTCCCAGGTTCCGTGGAGGGGCGCGCGCGCCACGAGGTGCACGGCCGCATGGCGGACCGGCGCGTCCTCACCCGCATAGCGTCGCACGACCTCGGCCGCGAGCGCAGCCAGATCGACGGGACGCCGATCGAGGACGAGCCGGCCGCTCTGGATGCGCGACAGATCGAGCAGCCCCTCGACGAGGTTCGAGAGCCGCGAGAGCTGCGTGTCGATGGTGGTCGCGAGCGCGAGCAGGCGCTCCCGCGGCATCTCGGCGAGCTTCCCGCTGCGCACGTGCGAGGCCAGGCTCTGGAGCTTGAGCTTGAGGGGCGTCAGCGGCGTCTTCAGCTCGTGCGACGCGATCGAGAGGAACTCGTCGCGGACGGCGATCGCCTCCTGCGAGCTCGCGAAGAGGCGCGCATTCTCGATCGAGATCGCCGTCTGCGCCGCGAGGATCTCGAGCACCTCCATGCGCTCCGGCGAGAACGCGCGCGTGACCAGGTTGTTCTCGAGGTAGAACATCCCGATCAACGTGCGGTGCCGAAGGATCGGCATGCACAGGATCGAGCGCGGGCGACGCTCGACCAGGTATGGATCGGCAGAGAATGCGTTCGCTACCTGCGCGTCGTCGAGGATGACCCGCTCCGCCGTGCGCTCGACCGCATGGAGGATCGAGCGCGGCGCGTCGGCCTCGGCGTCGGCAACGAGCTGAATCACACCGTCGACGTCGGCCTCCGCAGCGACGACCATCTCGGACGTTCCCGACG
>JBKJQC010000940.1:0-3120 GCA_046593995.1 Polyangiales bacterium | reverse complement strand
AATCCGTTCCTCGATGCGATCGCCGGCGAGACGCGGCTGGGTGCGCGCGGCAGCACTTCACGGACCTCCGTGCCTCCGCGCCTCCGTGTTCAATCCGAGCGTTCGAGAATCACGCTCCGTCATCTAGAGCCTCGCGGCGATCAGCCGTTCGAATCCGCAGCGGGTGCATCGGTCGCCGGCGCATCACTCGCCGGTGCATCGTTCGCGGGGGCGTCGGTCCCGGCGTCGCTCGGCGCGTCGAGGCAGCGGTTCGGGACACAGCCCGAGCCGTTCGACTCTTTGTAACAGGTCGCGTCCGTCCCGCAGTCGGCGTCGTTGGCGCAGCTGATGCGCGTGCACATCCACTGCTTCTGGCCGAGATCGGCGAGGCAGACGGACGCGCCGGGGAACGCTGCGCACTCCTTGCCGAGCGGCGTGCATGGCGTTCCGATGCCCTTGTCGTTCCCCTTGTCTCCGGGACGCACGCACGACTCGGCGGGGACGGTCGGGGTGCCGTCGCTGTCGCTCGCGGCGTCCGGCGTGGTGGTCGCGGCGTCGTCCGAGCTGCAGCCTGCGAGAGATGTTGTGACGAGGACTGCTACGAGGAGGAAGGAACGCATGGGCGCGGAGGATCGATCGCTCCGGCGCCCATGTCGATGACGCGGTGCCCCAGGAGCGCCCGACCGACGTTCAGTCGAGCGTCGGGATGAGAGATCGTCCGGCGCGGAGGATCCCATACATCAGCGGCTGCGCGTGGCGTGCGAGGGTCGCGAGCAGGCGACCGTGGTGCGAGATGATCGCCTCGGCGCGGCGTGCGTCGATCGCGTCGGCGATCTCGCGTGCGGCCTTTGCCTTCGGGACGATGATCCACGGCGGCACCGGATCCTTGCGATCGGCGCGCCACAGACCCTGCTTGTCGACGCTCCGGATCTCGCTCTCGACGAAGCCGGGGGCCACGTGCGTGACCGAGACGCCGTAGGGCGCGAGCTCGAGGGTGAGCGCCTCGGCGAACGCGCGCACCGCGTACTTGCTCATCGAATAGGCCGTGTAGCCCGGCACCGACACGAAGCCGCTCACGCTGCCGACGAGGGCGTAGGCGCCGCGCGTCTCTTTGATGGCGTCGAGCGACGCGTACACCGTGCGGAGCATGCCGAAGACGTTGGTCTCGAACTGACGCCGGTAGTCGTCGAGCGTCAGCGATTCGGTCCTGCCGCTCACCGAGAACCCGGCGTTCGCGACGACCACGTCGAGTCGACCGAACTTCGCGAGCACTTCGCCGACGGCGCGTTCGAGCTCACCGTCCTTGCAGACGTCTGCCTGCACGCCGAGGGCGCGGTCCGCACCGAGCGTGCGCGCGAGCTCTTCGAGTCGATCGGTCCTCCGCGCGACGAGCGCGACCCGGGCGCCACGCGCCGCATACTCTGCTGCGAGCGCGCTCCCGATGCCGGACGAAGCACCGGTGATCAGGACGACGCGCTGGTCCATCAATTCAGCTCGTGCTTCGGGCGCGGTCCCTCGCGGCGGTCCTCGAGGAACGTGCCGGTGACCTCGTGCTCGAACGTGGCGACGAGCTCGTCGAGGATCTCTTCGGCGCCGCCGAGCAAGCGCTCGATGTTGCGCTGGTAGACGAAGATGCGCGCGCAGGGCGGACCGGGACGCTCGGGCGTCGCGATGCCGTCGAGCAGCATGGGCGCGCGCGGATCGACGCCGTCGGCCACGACCTCGAGACCGGGCAGGGGTGCGACGAACAGCTCGGCCGCCTCGATGAACTTGCGGAGCGCAGGGTCGACCTTGGCGATGGCGCGCTGCACCTCTTGCGAGAAGCTCTCCTGGGAGAGCGTCCACGGAGCGCCGGCACCCTCGCCGTCGAGGAGTCGCACGCGGAGGAACGACGACGTCGCCCCGATGTGATCACCGCGGGCCTCGCGCACGAGTCCACGGTAGTACTGCGCCTCGGCGTGCGCGGCGTCGCGCTCGAGCGTGCGATCGATCAGCTCCGCGGCGCGATCGAGGTTGCCGACCTCGAAGAACGCGCGGCCGATGAGGAAGTCGTAGCGGTCGTTCTCGAACGGGCCGCTCGGCATCATCGCGAGCGCGCGGTGGGCGCCCTCTTCGTCGTGCTTGCTGAGGAGCGCGTCGATCTTGATGAGCAGCGCGTCGACGATCTCCTCGTCGGTCTCGGCCCAGGAGAGCGCCTCGTCGCACATCTCGATGGCGTCATCGAGCTCGGCGAGCGGGTGGACGAGCACCTCGGCGGCGTTGAGCATCGCGTCGAAGTACCCCTCGTCGAGGGCGAGCGCGTCTTTGTAGTGTTCGACCGCTTCTTCCGGCTCGCCGCTCATCGCCGCGACGAAGCCGAGGAGGTTGTGGACCTCGGGCGCGTCGGGATCGATCTCGAGCGCCTGACGCGCGGCTGCCTCGGCCCCGCGCGCGTCGCCGTGCTGCGCGAGGTCCCATCCGCGGTCGAGGTGCGCCGTGAGCTGATCCATGTCCGTATTCGCCGCCCTACGTAGCACAACTCCCTGGCGCTCGCGCGGTCTCTCGGACCGTGACAAGAACCTCGACGCTCGGACGCCGCGAGGCAAACACTTCCGCATCCACGCGTGAGGGCAGAGGACGAACGATGGCACCGCAGAGTGGTTGGGACGAAGAGGTCGAAGTGGTCGTGGTCGGTGGCGGGCCGGGTGGAAGCACCACGGCCTCGTGCCTCGCGCAGCGTGGGCGCAAGGTGATCCTGCTCGAGCGCGATCGACACCCCCGCTTCCACATCGGCGAGTCGCTCCTTCCTTCGAGCACGCCGGTGCTCCGTTCGCTCGGCCTCCACGACGAGCTCGATCGTCTCTTCGTTCGCAAGTATGGCGCGCGCTTCCTCGACGACGGCGTGGGCGTGAACGCAATGCACTCGACTGCGCGCTACGAATTCGGCGAGGCCTTCCCACCCGCGGAGCCCTACGCGTGGGAGGTCACGCGGGCCGACTTCGACGATCTCCTGCTCCGTAACGCGCAGAAGCTCGGCGTCGATGCGCGCGAGGGGTGGCGCGTGCACAAGGTGGTGCGCGAGGGCGACCAGGTCATCGGCGTCGAAGCCACGGGACCCGACGGCACGGCGCGAAGGATCGGCGCGCGCGTGGTCGTCGACGC
>JBKJQC010000760.1:0-13858 GCA_046593995.1 Polyangiales bacterium | reverse complement strand
AGGCGCTTCCACAGGTCGGTGTCGCGCGGGACGGTGCCCTCGGCGAACATCCGGAACTCTTCCCCCTTGAGGAGGATGAAGCTCCCCTCGGTGTTCGTGATGAGCTCGTGCACGCCGACCGTGCGGTGCTTGAAGGGCATCGCGAACGTGGTGCTCGGCTTGCGGATCTGAAGCAGGTTCATGCGGCACCTTGCGCGGGAGGCGCGGCGGACGACTCAGCGGGAAGAGGGGACTTGATGGTGAGACCGAGCGCGTAGTTGGAGAGCTCGCCGGCAACACGACGTTCGCGCGTCGGGCTCTGCGAGCTGATGCGCACCACGTAGTGCGTCGGCTCCTCGGCTTGTTCGAACGTGGCGTGCGCGCCGAAGACCTTCATCGCCTCGTCGATCGCCTTGCCTGCGTAGAGGTCGCGGTGGAAGCGGACCTCGATCACTTGGCCTCTTCGCTTTGCGGGGCCGGAGCGGCGGCGGCTTCCGGCTTCGGCTCCGCCTTTCCGTCCTTCTTCTTCGCGTACTTCTCTTCCCACGACATCGCGATGCCGAGCGGATCCTCGAAGGTCTCGTCGGAGAAGTCGAAGGCCTCGAGCTCGTCGAGCGAAGGGGCACCACGAGCGCCCGAGAGGGCCTGCGCGGTCACGGCCTCGATGATCGAGCGGTTCTCGCGCGCGATCTGGGCGCGCCATGCGCAGGAGAGCAGCTCGTTCGCGAACTCGCCGACGATGTCGCGGACCGCTTCTCCTTCGAGGACGCCCTTCTTCGCCGCGAGCGACACGCGGATCTTCTCCGGCTCGGGCTTGTCGAGGAAGACGAAGCAGCGATCGATGAAGACGTACGCGGCCGCGTACACCGCCTCGAGCGGGTAGAGCGACGCGTCGACGCGCATCGACACGCTCCCATTGGCCTCGTCCCAGGCGATGACGTCGGACGGAACGGATTCGAGGCGGACTTCGGGGGAAGACATCGGGTCACAATCTAGCGCGGATCTCCCGCGCTGGGCTTCGGTTCCATTCGAATCGCGGCCAACTCGGAGGCACCGTGGAGGCGGATGTAATCTGCGCGCGGGCCGTGGCACTCGGGACGGGCGTCGCAGCGGGCGCACGGCTCCTGCCAGGCGCCCCCTTCGAAGGGGGAATCTTCGAGGCGAAACGAGCGACCAGACGGGTCCACGACGGTCATCCCGAGCGTCCGCGCGGCGAGGAACAAGGGGCGGAGGGGCGCCGGGAGGGTGCAGGGGGGCGTGTGCATGCTGACGAGCTCGACCCCCGCGGCACGGGCGACGGCGGCCGCACGAGCGACGGGGGCGTGGAGCTCGGAGATTCGCGGGACCTCGCGCTGCACCGCGGCATGGGCCCCGCCTTCACGCGCGTCCGAGGCCGACAGGAGCCACAAAGTGAAGGCGCGGACGCCGAGCTCCGCGAAGCGTGCGATCGTCTCCGGCAGATCTTCCGCGGTCGACCGTGTGAGGAGGACGTCCGCTACGACGCGCACGCTCGTGCGACGGAGCTCGCCGAGCGCTTGCACGAGGAGCGCGTGGCACCCCTCTCGCCCCGAGAGCGTGTCGTGCAGCGACGCTCGGTGGCTCTTCACGTTGAGGCTGACATCGGTGACGCCCGCGGCCACCAGGGCGTCGACGAACTTCGGATACGCGAGGCGCATCCCGTTCGTCTGGAGCAGGACGCGCGCGAACCCGAGCCGTCTCGCGGTGGCGATGACCGAGAGCAGATCGTTCCTCAGCGTCGGCTCGCCGCCGCCAATCCAGAGCTTGCCGACGCCTCGTGCGAGGGCGCCGTCCAGCAACGCCCGGATCGCGACTCCATCGAGCGACTCGCCGCTGTCCTCGCACGAGCGGCAACCGAGGCAACGGAGGTTGCACCGGTAGTCGAGGGCGAGCTCGATCCACTCGTCGCGCGCGGAAGCTCCCTCGGTCACCCCCGCGAGCATGCCACGTTGCTGGTTTCCGCGGCGGGACGTAGCGTTCCCTGGCGTGTCACGCGTGACGCGAGTGGTGATCGGGGTCGCGGCCGCAGCGCTCGCGGGCGTCGTCCTGCATTCGCTGCGAAGGAAGTGGAGCTTTTCCTGGGCGAAGCAGCACAACCCCGAGCGCGACGCACATCCCCTGACCGCGCGCATCTGGAGCGCGTTGGACGTCACGCCGGGAATGCGTGTGGCGGACGTGGGCGCAGGCGCTGGATACTTTGCGCTCGAGCTCGCACGCCGCGTGGGAGACCAAGGTTCGGTGCTCGCCACGGACCGGAGCCCGGATGCGTTCCTCCATCTCGTTGGCGCGAAGCGCACCGCGCGACTCGAAAACCTGACCGTGCGTTGGAACTGGCCATTGCGCTTCGGCCTGCCGCGGGGCGCGTTCGACCGAATCCTGCTCGTGAATGTATTTCCGTTCGAAGAGCACCGCGACGCGCGAAGTCTCTCGTTCCTGCGACAGATCGCCGAGGCCCTCTGCCCGGGAGGACGCGCCGTGATCTTTGCGGATGCGATCCACACCGTGGACTGGCGACCCCCGTACGGCACGCCTCTCGCCCGCAATCAGTCGACGCCGCAACAGATCATCGAGCTCGCCCGCGGGCTCCTCGAGGTGACCTCGCTCGAGGAGATCATCGCCGGACCTGCCGAGGTGGGAAAGCTGCCCGGCTACCTGCTCGTCCTCGCGAGACCCTGAGTCGAGCGCGAGCCACCCGCCGTCGGTCGTAGGTATGGACGCGAGCGTGCATCGCGCCGAGGACGCGCGGTGGTAGCCTCACCGCGTGTCTGCGAGCACGGCGATGGTACCGCCCGACCTCACCCTTCCGCTCGCGGGCTCGACCACCGCGCGTACCATCCTCTCACGGGCCATCGGTCGCTTGTTCGGCGACTTGCGCGACGTGTTGCGCGAAGCGACCCAGGATCCGGCGCTGCGACGCGACGTCGCGGCGCTCAACGCGGCGATTGCGGCGATCCCCGATCGACAGGCTGCCCTCGGGAGTGTGCTCCGTCGTCCGAACGTCGGGGCGCTCGTACGCTGCGCGCGTGTCCCGGGCGGACGCGACCACGTACCGGAGCTGCTCGCCACGATCGCGGTCGAGCTCGCGGTGCTCGGGGCACTGACCCAGCCCGTTCGTTTCGATCGGGCGCCTGCGCGCATCGTGTCGCTCTCCGGCGGGTTCTCGATCGAGCTGCCGCGTGACGCGCGTCTCGACGTCACCCGTGACGCGATCGAGGTGCGAGGCGTGCGGATCGAGCTCGATCGTGTCGTCGGCCTGTCGCACGAGGGCGTCGTCGTACGAAGGCCTTTCCACCGTGTCGCGTCGGATATCGTGCTCGCGCTCGACGACAACAACCCGCTCTCGCTGTACGAGGCGCATCCGCGCAAGGCGGGCAATCGCATCGATCTCGGTGAGCATGGCGCGGACGAGTGGTGCCTCGCGCTGCGCGACGCGCTCGAACGGATCGGCCGCTACCTGCCCGACCTACGCGCCGAGCACGATCTCTTCGTGCAGCAGTTCGTCCCCGTGGGGTTCGACGCCGAGGCGCACCTCTCCGCTTCGTATCGCGAGGCGATCGGCACCATCTATCTGACGCTGCACCCGAACCCGATGACGATGACCGAGGCCGTCGTCCACGAGTTCTCGCACAACAAGATCAACGCCTTGTTCGAGATCGACGACGTCCTGCACAACGCGTACTCGCCGCTCTACAAGTCCCCCGTTCGGCCCGACCCTCGCCCGTTGCACGGGGTACTCTTGGCCGTGCACGCGTTCGTTCCGGTCGCGCGTCTGTACGAGGCGATGCGCGAAGCCGGCGACCCGCTCTCGCGCCACCCGAGCTTCGACGCGCGCTTCGAGAGCATCGTGGCGGGTAACGCCGAGGGAATTGCAGTCCTCCTCGAGCACGCGCAGCCGACGACCGCTGGGCGCGCCGTGCTCGACGAGCTCGCCGGTTGGGCGCGGCACTTCGCGCGATGAGCACCGTCGTCGGCATCTCGGCCTTCTTCCACGACAGCGCCGCATGCCTGGTGCGCGACGGGGAGATCGTGGCGGCCGTGCACGAGGAGCGCGAGAGCCGCATCAAGCACGACGCGCGCTTTCCGACGCTTGCTGTCGCAGCGTGTCTGAAGGACGTCGGTGCGAAGATCGCCGACGTCGATCTCGTCGTTCACTACGAGATCCCGGCGTTACACGCGGAACGCGTGCTCGAGTCGCAGCTTCGCTTCGCTCCGCGTGGGATCGTCGCGTTCCCTCGAGCAGTTCGCTCGCTCTTCGGATCGAAGTTCTGGGTCGAACGGGCGATCGCCGACGAGCTCGACTACGAGGGGCGCGTCGCGTTCGTCCCTCATCACCTCGCGCATGCGGCGAGCGCGTTTCTTCCCTCACCGTTCGAAGAGTCGGCGATCGTCGTCATCGACGGCGTCGGGGAGTGGAGCACCACGACGATCGGCTTCGGTCGTGGGGCGAACGTCGAGCTCACCGAAGAGCAGCGGTTCCCTCACTCGCTCGGAATGTTCTACGCGGCCGTGACGGCATGGTGTGGCCTCAAGGTGAACTCCGGCGAGTACAAGCTCATGGGGCTCGCACCTTATGGCAAACCGCGATTCGCAGAGGAGCTCCTCCGTGAAGTCATCCACGTCGGCGAAGACGGAACGATTCGCCTCAACCTGAAGCATTTCGACTTCCCCGCGGGAACGACGATGGGGCGGCCTACGCTCGGCGCGTTCCTCGGCGGTCCCGCGCGCGATGGGTCCTCACCCCTCGGGCAGCGTGAAGCCGACCTCGCCGCGTCGGCACAGGTGATCGTCGAGCGCGCGGTGCGAAGGATCGTCGAGCGTGCGAAGAAGGTCACCAAGTCGGACCGCGTGTGTCTCGCGGGTGGCGTTGCGCTCAACTGCGTCGCCGTGGGCAAGTTGCTCGACGAGGGCGTGGTGAGCGACGTGTTCGTGCAGCCCGCTGCGGGGGACGCGGGTGGGGCGCTCGGAGCCGCGTTGCTCGGGGCGCAGATGCTCGCTCCCTCGGCGCGCCCCACACGGCACCCCGGCCGTGACGCCATGCGCGGCGCCTTCCTCGGTCCACGCGTCGACGACCAAGAAATCCTCGCGACGCTCGAGCGCTACGGACTGCGTTACGAGCGCGCGACCGACGACGAGATCGATCTGCGCACCGCCGACGCGCTCGCCAAGGGACTCATCGTCGGTTGGTTCCACGGCCGCATGGAGTTCGGGCCACGCGCACTCGGCGCCCGCTCCATCCTCGCCGATCCGCGCGGACAGGACGTGCGCGCGCGCGTGAACCGCGAGATGAAGCGCCGCGAGAGCTTCCGTCCGTTCGCGCCGGCGGTGACGGAGGAGGACGCCGATCGATACTTCGTCGTCCGCCGGCCCTCGCCCTACATGACTCGAACGCTGCAGACGCGCGGCTTCGAGGGCGCAGAGCTCGGCGAGTTCGGCCAGTTCGACGATGTGGTGATCCGCGCTCCGTTCCCCGCGATCACGCACGTCGACGGCACGGCCCGGATCCAGACTGTCTCCGTCGCGGACAACCCGCGGTTCCACGCTCTCTTGCGCGCGTTCGAGCGGATCACCTCGGTGCCAGTGCTGCTCAACACTTCGTTCAACCTGCGCGGCGAGCCCATCGTCTCGCGCCCAGCAGACGCATGCCGTACGTTCGCGCACAGCGGTCTCGAGCTCCTCGTGCTCGGCGGCTTTCTCGTTCGTCGCGTCGACCAGCCCAGAGAGGTCCTCGAGAAGATTGATCGACCCGAGCTCGTCGAGGATTGATCGGGTCGAGCAGCGGCGCCGCGCGCTCGCTCTGGCTCTGGCGTTGCTCGCCCTCGGAGTGGGCGCGATCCGCTTCGCGGTGCGACGGCCCACGCGCGCATCGCTCGCTCTCGGCGTGCTCGGCGCCGTCTTGATCACCGCCCGATTCCTGCGCCCGGCGCTCGCAGCGCGCATCGTCGCGCCTCTCGATCGCGCGCTCGGCGTGCTCGGCGCGGCGGTGGGGACGGCGGCGCTGACCCTATTCTACGTCATCGTCTTCGTCCCCTACGCGTGGGTTCTCCGCCGTCTGGGAGCGCTCTTGCCGTTCGAGGAACCGTGGCCCCCGTCGGGTACGGGGTGGGCCCCGGTGCAGGATCTCGCCTACGACCAGTCACGCACCGCACGGCGCGCGTTGGTTCGACGGCTGATCGTGGACGTGGGCTCCGGCGCTGCGCTCCTACGGCTGCTCGCTCGCCGCCCGTCGGCCGTTCTCGTGCCGGTCGTCCTCGTCATCCTTCTCTTCGCGGCCGGGCTCGCGATCGGCGAGGTCACCGGGCTCGGGCCGCTGATCTACTCGCTCTTCTGAAACCGCTCACTGCACGAGGCCTGCCGCGGCGTCGGCGATCGCACGACCCATGCGTTCGTGACCACTGACGTTCGGGTGCGTGATGTCGAAGCGATCGTCCGGCTTGAGGAAGCCATTGTGATCCTGTCCGGCGAACGCATCGACCACCCGCACCGCCGCAAACCCCTGCTCGCGCGCGATGCCGAGCACGCGGTCGTAGATCGACAGGCATGCTGGGTCGTCGAAGCGCTCGACGATGGGAAGCGTCGCGACGAGCACGCGAAATTTGTGCAGGCCTGCGAGGAGCCGCAGGCGGGTCAACGAATTGCGAACGACGAGGTCGAACGCATACCCACGGTGCAGAGTCTCGAACAACGGACAGTAGGAGCCGCCTGTGACGATGCGTCCGAGCGGAGCCATCCGGAAGAGGAAGAAGCTGTTCCCCATCCGGCGATAGGAGCCGTCCTGGATGAACGGATCGTTGAGGACGTAGGCGAGGACGACCAGGTCCGGTTGGTAGGCGAGACCGACGCGCTCGAGAAGCTCGATCTCCTGCACCGTGTTGAACCCCTCGCACGAGACGTTCACGACCTCGATCTTCTTGTCCGGGAAACGCTCGGCGAGCTTTGTCTCGAGCACGCGCGGGAAGCGCGACGAGAACGGCACGCTCGCGTCGTTCGGAACGGAGTCGCCGAGCAGTACGATGCGAAATGTGCCCGGGGGCTTCGGCATCGCGTGGGTTCGATCCCAGAGCCCGTCCGCCGTGATCGCGATCGGTGTGCCGTCGGCTGCGCGCTCCCGGACGTCGTATCCGGGTCGATAATGGAAACGGAGGACCGGGTTCTCGCTGCGCATGACGTTGCCGGGGTTCGAGCGCGCGTCCGCCACCGCCGTCCGCCACTCGAGGACCAGCGCGACGACCGGCACGCCGAACAGAACGATGAACGCGGGGACGCGGGAACGGGCGCTGCGGAGCCGATCGACGGCGACGAAGACGAGCAACAGACCGATGACCAATGGCCGGAACGGATCAGGGAAGTAGAAGTCCGGATCCTGCGCGCGCATCGCGAACAACTCGAGCGCGCAAACGCACGCGATCAACACGTAGACCGGCGCGCGTGAGCCGTGCTGCTCGATCTTCACGTCGCGAGTCTACTGCGGCGCGTCGAATGAGGGCAGCGGGTCGAACGGGCCGCGCGCCCAACAGAGCTCGGACATCGGCGATGCGCATGCCTTCGCGTGGACGATCAAGGCCCGCCGAGGCGCGGTCGAACGATTGGGCTTCGAGGCATGTCGCGTGCGCCCGTGCAGCGCGATCACGGTCCCTCGAGGAACGGTGAGGATCACGCGTTCGCGGTCGTCGGTCTCGGGACGACGCGACGACAGCGGCACATAGCCGTCGGGCGTCAGTCGGTAGACGACGTCGAGCCCTCCGCGATGACTCCTCGGGATCACCTCGAGCGCGCCGTTCTCCTCGGTCATGTCGTCGAGCGCGACGAACACGAGGACCAGCGACTCGGGCTCGTTCGGCAGATAGGAGGAGTCCTGGTGCCAGCCGAACTGCACGAGCTCGCTCTGCGGCTGCTTGTAGATGACCGCTGACTGCACGAGCTCGGCGGGCTCCGCGATCGCGGACGCGAGCAGCCCCGCGAGGCGTGGGTCACGCGTGAGCGCGTCGAACGGAGCGACTCTATGGAGCACGTGGCCGATGCGCATGACGGCGCTCTCCCATTGGGAAGGCGGCGTCCGCAGGAGATCGTCTCGGCGCGGGTCCCAGAAGACCTCCGTGGTCTGCGCCGATCGCGCGAACGCCTGCCAGAATCCGTCGATCACCCCGCGTCGTCGGCACTCGGCTGCCGCGCGGGTGACGACCTCGGACACGCCACTGCACAGGTCGCGGCACTCCGCTTTCGTGAAGACGTTCGGTCGAACGACGTATCCATGCTCTTCGAGCGTTGCGCGCTCCGACGGATCGAGGGTCAAGGCCGGTCTCCCATGAAGAGCTCGAGGGCGCGGTGCAGGTTCGCGATCGCCTCTTCGCCACGCACTAGCAGCGGCGACGTGAAGCCACGGGAGCGCATGCCGCGCTGCAGGAGGGGGAGGATGTCGACGTCCTTCGACATCACCGGGCCGAGGCCGCGCTCGCCGTGTCGGAACGTCACGCGCTCCGGCAGCCGTGCAGTGCTGGCAGCATGCCGAGCCAGTCGCGTGTAGGCCTGCTCGTCGAACAGGCAGCGCGCAGGATCGTCCGGGTGTGGTCGGTGCCGGTAGAGCTCGAGCCCGAACGCGGTGAAGTTCAGTTGGGTGTTCGGGAAGAGGCAGAGCTGATGCTTGTCGACCAGCCCGTCATCGTCGAGGCCGGGTAGCTCGAGCCCGTCGCGCGACAACCGCGCGCGCGTCGCGTCCCGGATCATGGCGCGTGCTTCCCCGTGGGTACGCGGCACCGCCGCTGCCGGCACGCCCGCGCGATCCAGAAGACCTCGCGCCATCTTCGCGAGCTCGCCGTGCTCCGCGCGCGGCGCGCCGAGCGGGACACGAATCGCGGTGTGGACTCCGAGCGGCTCCGTCGTCACCCCTTCGAGGTCGACGACGTCCGCGAGCTCGGGGTGGAGCATGGGCAAGTGATACGACTCGTTGGAGACGTCCGCTGACGCCTTCCAGTTGCAGTCGATCGCGACGGTCTGATCGTGTACGAGCGTGAGCTGCTCCGGGCGGTACGCCGCGATGCGCGCGTCGACGTGACCGAGGAACTCGACGAGCGGCACTGCTGCTTCGTCCATGTTCACGAAGACGAAGCCGTGACGGAGCTCGCAGCGGATCTCCGCGAGCTTTCGCTCGGACAGCGGTACGCCCGGGCTCGCGCGTAAAGCGCCATCGAGCGCCCACACCCACTGGTGATACGGACAGCGGAACGAGGTCGAGCGCCCGCGCGGCGCGTTGCACAGGACCGTCCCGCGGTGCTGACACACATTGTGGAACGCGCGGATCCGCGTGTCGTCCTCGCGCACGACGACGATCGACTCGCGCGCGATCTCGAACACGAACCAGTCACCGGGCTGCTGGAGCTCGCAGCTGTGCCCTGCGATCATCCAGACGTGCGGCCACAGCCGCGCAAGCTCGCGCTCGTGCGCCGCGGCCGACACGTACGTAGCGCCGTCGATCATCGCGCCGGGATCCGCATCGCGCCGCCGTCGTGCGCGCGGACGACCTCGAGGAATGCGCCCGTCAGGGCCTGCACATCGGGTTCGAGGGCCGGCTCGACCTTGCCGTACGCGACGTCGAAGCTCGAGCTCCGACCGAAGCACGCACGCGCGGCGCTTCGTTCGTGGAGCCGCACGGTCGCCGCGGCGTCGCCATTTCGGTACGTGAGGACGACGGACCCGTCGTGGCGCGCGCGCTCGGCCGACACCAGCACGAAGCGTCCGATCGAAGCGCCGAGCGACAGCCCGAGGGTCTCGAGAAAGGCGCGAATCGAAGGCGGCGTGACGGCCGCATCCGTCGATCCGGGACCGATGGGCTGGACGAGCGAGCGCGCGGGGTCGGCGCGCGAGGTCGCGACGGCGTCCTTCCTCCGGAGCGGACGGAGGACGTCGTGCTCCCAACCGTGCCGCTTCACGTAGCTCTCGCTGAGCCCGCTGCACGGGTCGGGTGCGTGCGCGCAGACGCCCTCGTAGAGGCACGCGTACAGCGGTCGACGCTGCCAATACTCGTCGCTGATCAACGCCGGTGGCTGTCCGTCGTCCTGTGCCCAGGCGTAGTCGTCGAGCAAGCAACGCGGGAACCACTTCACGACGGGCGGGATCCCTCGCGCGACACAGGCAGCGAGCGACTCGACGAGGTAGGGCCGGGACGCGGAGACCGGCGCCGACATCTCGCGCGCACCGTCCTCGTCGGCCCGCGGCCAGTAGTTCCAGAACTCCATCGAGCGGACGCCGAGCGACGAAGCGAGATCGACGATGCGCGGCAGCTGTCGGTAGTTCGCCTCGACGATCGCCGTGTTCGAGTCGAACACCGCGCCCGAGCCGACGACCGCGCGGATCCCGGCGACGATCTGCTCGAACGCGCCGTCGCGCTGCGCGATGGCGTCGTACGTCACGGCGTCGGCCGCGTGCAGCGACACGAAGTACTCGTCGACGCCGGCGCTGAGGAGCGTGTCGAGCAGCGCGCCCTGCAGACGCGTCGCGTTCGTCTGCAGTCGCACGTGCTCGACGCCGGGGAGTGAGCGCGCAAATCGCACGTAGTCGACGAGCTGTTTCGAGAGCGTCACCTCCCCGCCGCTGAAGATCACGCGACGCAGGCCCTTCGGCACGCCGCGCTCCTCGATGTGACGCTTGAACGCGTCGAGGCTCGTCCCCTCGAAGACGTTGAGCACGTCCTCCACCATGCAGAACGTGCAGGCGATGTTGCAGTGGAACGCGAAGGTCACCATGAGGCTCCCCTCGTACCAACGCTCTGCGCGCCGCGGCGTCTGCAGGTCAGAAGCTGCCATAGATGCCGCTCTTGGTGATCACCGGTACGTCATCGGGTTGGGTAAAGTTCATACCGACGCACCAGAACAAGTGCTCGAACGCGGGGCCGTACGCCTCGATCATCGAGACGAGATCGGACGGCCATTCGCGCGCGCGCACGAACTCCAACATCGCTTCCGTGGGTACGCGAGAGAAGTAGACCGCATCGGCGTTCCGCTTGTTCGCGACGCACATCCGGTGACAGCGGAAGAGCGCCGGTGGCACGAGCGCGCGGAGTGCCGTCGACGAGAGATCGTTGTGCAGCGAACCCTTCAGCCGATGGAGCACGTGGTCGATCTCCTTTCGCGGATCGTGGAAGGTGTAGACGTTCTCGAGCTCGAGCTCGTCGCCGCGGAGCACGTAGCTCCTCATGTCGACGTATACGTGGGCTGCGACGGGCGCTCGCGCACGAAGCTCCGCGGGCGTGATCTCGACCGAGAACATGTGCCACGGGATCGCGCGTCTCTCTCGAGCGTCGAGCTCGACGCTCGGCGCGACGATTCGTCGCACGGCCTCGATCGAGAGGTCGGGATGCTTCCGTTCGAAGTCGTAGAAATAGAGCTCGAAGCCAGTGATGCCGGCGACGCGATCGTGCTTGATGCCCCACACCGTGCGGAACGGGCCGAGCCCGCGGCGCACGCGCGCGACGAGCGCCGCGCCCTCTTCTTCGACCCCGGCGATGGCGAACGCCTCGTACAGCACGTTGACCGAGCGCAGCTTGTCCGCCAGCGGCGCGCGTGGCGGGTAGGAATCGAGCACGTAGTCGTGGAAGAGATCGTCCGGCCCGCAGCGCTCGAGGGGCAGCCGCGCGCGCCGCGAGAACGGCGCTTTCCCCTGCACAGTCGGCAGTCGGCGGCGGCTCGGCTCCGACGTCGTCATCGTCCGACGAGCATACTCCCCCGGGGTGGAGTCGCTACGTCGCGCCCCTCAGCCGAGCTCGACGTAGAGCGTCGTCGCTCCTTCGCGGAGACCGACGGCGATGCAGTCGCTACGGAAATCATGGTGACGGAGGAGCTGCTCCACGCTCGTCCGTGCGCGCCCGACGAAGCCGAGGGCGCTCGCGACGCACATGCCCGAGAGGAAGTTCCGTCGCACCGAGAGGTCCCACTTCGGCGGTTTTGCGTCGAGCACATCGACGACGGCGAAGGCCTGTCCTCCGCTCCGTAGCACGATCGGGTCGGACGGAGACAGCGGCATCAGATCGCGAAAGCGGACGGTCGGATCGTGCCGCACGTAGGCTTTGAGGCTGACGAGCGACGCCCCGTCGGTCACCGCGCCGAGGAGCATGACGTCTTCCCACGGCAGCTCGGATTCGCCGACGAGGTCGCGGACGAAGTCGTGTCGTCGCTCGGGCGAGTCATCCGAGAGCTCGATGTATGCCTTGAACAAGAGCCGGTTCGCGGTCGCCTCGACCCCGACCGGGGCGCGGAAGGGAGCGTGCGCGCGCAGCACGTCGAGGAGCCGCTCGTCGAATCGACCGGCGGCACGCAGCTGCATCCGGCGAAAACCCTCGAGCGACGCGTGAGTCGCCGCACGGGCGAGCGCAACGTCGCGCGGTAGCAGACCGTGGAAGATGGCGAGTCGCACGGCGGGCTCGAGACCGTCGCGCACCACGACGGATGGCTCGAGCGTGAGCGGATTTGCCGTCGCGCGCACTGCCTGGAGATGTTCGGAGACGACATCATCGAGGAGCGGATCGCGCGGCATGCCGAGTACGGCGGCCAGCCGCTCGTGATACGCATGCCAGAGCTCGAGGGGCGGTCCGCCGCGGAAGGGCTGTAGCTCGTCGTTCCACGTGAGCGGTTGCGAGCAGGCAGCGCGCACGGCGCAGCGAGCACAGGGGGGATGCGCGAAGCGAAGCCGCTCCGTCGTGGGAAGCTGTCGGTACTCGATGCCGATCGCGCACGCGGGGTACCCGACGAACTGCGGCAGGGCCACGCGATCGCGCGCAGCGAACAACATCGGTTTCATCGAAGCCCAGTCCGCGGGCGCCGGCCGGATCTCCACCACGCGTGGGTCGGCACCCGTGCCGAGCCGCTCGAGCAGCGCGGGCAGCGCTTCGCCAGCTACGGTCACGCGCGACGTCATGACGTTGTCGTCACGACCAGTAGTAGATGGCGTCACCTGCCCGGTCGAACATCATGAACCCGCCCATCGTCCAGCGTTTACGCGGGCCGGTGACGATGTCCACGCGATGGAAGTACCTGCCGCCATCGAAGAGGAGCAGATCGCCTGCGGTCGGTGCGGCGGCGAGCCACTCGGCCTCCCTGAGGAGATGGTCGACTTGGGAACGGCCGCCGACGATGTGCGACGCGTCGATGTCCGACCACTTCAGCGAGTAGATGATCAGCTCGCCCCCCCCGACGGGCTCCTGGAGAGTCAGGAAGTAGCTGAGCTGATCCCCGCGGTCGATCACGCCGTTGAGATGGGTGTAGGCCGGCCGCGTCGACGCCTCGTTGCCGCAGTGCGTTCCGATCTGTCCGCCCTCGAGGAGGATGCGGATCGTGGCCGGCGTGTACGCGCGGCCGTCGCGAAATCGCGCGACTTCGACGCGTCTTCCCCCGGCGAGTTGGTGCGTGACCTCTTCGATCCGCTTCTCGAACGGCGCGACGTCGGCGAAGAGCGTTGAAGTCTGCTCCCGGAATTTCTCGGCGTCGTCGAGATACTCGGCGAGCTCCGGATCGGACCCGTCGAGACAGCGCCCGTAGAAGTGAGCTTTGAAGCGCGCCGGGAACGAGGTGCGGGGATACGCGACGTTCCCGTCGTCGAGCGTCGCGACGATCCGAGCCATCTCGTCCTTCGAGTACACGCCGCGGATGATGAGCCCCCCGAAGGAGCCCTCGTACATCTCTCGCAGTGCGTTCGGAAACCGATGGATCTCGTCGAGGTCGAGCGTCTCGAACCGCATGAACGGACGGGCGGGGTCCATGCGTCGGGCAGGATCCAAGGGAGGCGCCTCGCCTGCGTCGTAGGCTTGGGTCTGCGGCGCAGGAGTCGCCGCCACCGCCACGACCGGGGGCACGAGGATGGGGGCGAGCGCGGCGCC
>JBKJQC010000501.1:0-6102 GCA_046593995.1 Polyangiales bacterium | reverse complement strand
GCCGTTCAGCCTCGGCACCACCGCCAAGACCGGCAGCCTCACGCTGATGCGCGCGCCGCTCGACAAGGCGGCCGAGGAGCTCGGTACCTTCGACGCGATCACCATGTGGCACGTGCTCGAGCACGTCCCGAATCCGATCGAGGTGCTGACCAAGCTGAAGTCGATGCTGCGCCCCGGCGGCTCGCTGGTGATCTCGGTGCCGAACCTCGAGAGCTGGCAAGGCGCGCTCTTCGGCCCGAGCTGGTTCCACCTCGATCCCCCGCGCCACCTTCTGCACTTCGAGCGCGACACGCTCCGCGACACCCTCTCGCGCGCCGGCTTCGACATCCGCTCCGAGCGGTCGTTTCTCCCCGAGTACGGTTCGAGCGGCTGGATCCAGAGCGCGCTCAACAAGGTGCTCCCGCACCAGAACTACCTCTACGAGATCGTGAAGGACCGCGGCGCGCTGCGCGAGATGAGCACCACCTCGTCGGCCGCGCACCTCGCCGCGTCGGCGGTGGTTGGCGCGCCGCTCTTCGCGCTCTCGTTGCCGGTCGAAGCCTTCGCGAGCGCGACGGGCAAGGGTGCGGCGCTCACGGTGGCGGCTACGCCGAGAAAATAGGCCCCCGGGTTGAAAGCGGTTGAAAGCCGGGGCACCGACTGATGCTCAAGCCCCCAAAGCGGGGCTTCACCTCGTGGCAGCGCGGGGCCGTCACCGAGCCTCTAGAGGTTGTCGTCGCCCGTTTATCAGACATCTGGATGCGCGCTCGGGCGGACGAGATCACTTCGCGTCGACCGCGCGGCATCGCGTCCGAAGTCGTTCTCGTCATTCATCGGCCACCGGCCCGTCCGTGGTGGCGACGCGGCGGCTACGCCGCGCTGAGCGATCGGTAGCGGCGCGCCGGTTCGATCACCTCACGCAACGCCACGAGCCGCACACCGCGCGCCGAGGACAGCTCACCATCGAAGGCTGCTTCGGCGACGGCCGCCGTGCGCGGTCCGCCCTTCCCGAGTGCCCGAGCGCGGCGGGGAGGTGCGTCCGCATCTGATCGCGAACGAGCGCCTTGTCGGTGAACGCGCCGACCGTCAGGCAGGGCTGGGGCTGACCAACGCCTCATCAGCGATTCGAATACGCGGACGTGCGTGGCCCGACGGCGGCGACTCCGTCGGCGCGTCGCACGGGTTGAGCACGCCCGGCGGTCGCGGCGGTCTGCTCCGGCCAGCACCTTGACATGTATGTCACACATGACCATTATGTCTTGTGGCGTGGCGATCGCGACGATCGCGGGCGCTAGGGCTTCGGCAGACCTGGAGATCCAGAAATTTCCCTACCTCCTATCGATGAACACGGCCTGCTTCCCCCCGGTGACTACGAGCTGACGCTCGAAGAGCTCGAGAAGTCGATGCTCGTAGCCGGTCCACGACCCGGCGGTCCGAGCTGGGATAGTGATTGGCGTGCACGACTCGTCGACAACCTCGGGGTCATGGTCGAGCAGCTCACGAGCGTCGGCATCACGGAGATCTTTGTCGACGGCTCGTTCGTCGAAGACAAGGACCACCCGAACGACATCGACGGCTACTTCGAAGTGCGATCTCCGTCGCCTGGCGTCTGGCGATCTGCAACGAGAGCTGAACCTCCTCGACCCGCACAAGGTCTGGACGTGGGACCCAGCCTCGAGGCGCCCATACCGCGGCTACCCGAAGAAGCAGCTCCCGATGTGGCATGCGTACCGCGTCGAGCTGTACCCGCACGTCGGACAGCTCTCGGGCATCCGCGATCGTTTCGGCAACGAGCTCGAGTTCCCTTCGGCATTCCGCCTGTCGCGGCGCGACGGCCGGCCCCGAGGCATCGTCAAGATCGGAGTCAGAAGATGATCCGCAACGAGAGTGAGTACCAGGAAGCCGTGCGCCGGCAACAGGAGGAGCGCGAGCGCCTCGCGCAGCACAAGGCGCGGCTCGAGGTCGCCGGGCTGTCGGCCGACGAGCTGCAGCGCGTGCTCGATCCGCTGCGCTCGTTCCACCTCCAGCTCGACGAGGAGATCGAGAGCTACGAGCGCCTCAAGCGCGGTGACCTCGACGAGCTCGACAACCTCCACGGCATCGGACGTACGATGATCGCGCTGCGCATCGCGCTAGGGCTCAGCCAACGAGAGCTCGCCGCACGCCTCGGCGTGCACGAGTCGCAGGTCTCACGCGACGAGCGCAACGAGTACCACGGCATCGCCGTCGAACGGGTCTCCCGCATTCTCGATGCATTGGGCGTGAGCCTGCGGAGTCGGTTCGAGCAGCCCGTCGTGTTACGCGACGACCAACATCCGCGGCCGAACGGATGACGACGGATGACGACGGGGGGTCGTCGGCACCCAGCTGAAGGTCGATGACGTGGTCAATATCGTCGTCAGCGCCTCGACGGAGCTCGAGTAGCCAACCCGCCCTGCTCACCGCGTCCGAACCACCCGCTCGCGGAGCCACGCGTCTGCAGCCATCTTGAGCTCCGCCCTGATCTCGGCCTCGTCCGCCTCGAACGGGAAACCTGCTCTCACGCGGAGCACGGGGCCCCGCTCCGTGGAACCACGGCCGACCGTCTCGATGTACACGCGGTCGTCGCCGAGCCGCGCTGCATGGCCTCGCGCAGCGAGGGCCCATCGGTGCTCGGCGGAGACCCTGCCGCAACTCTAGCGCTGTCGCGCCATGCTGAACGAGGGAGCAGCTCGTGTCTACGCCCTTCACGAGGTGAGCGGGCCGGACGCGGCCTTCATTGCGCCGAGTGGCCGCTGCTCAATCGGGCGACGACCGGCTCGACGCAGACCGCCCGCGCGAGGTCGTTGAAGGTCCCGCGGTCGCTCCACGCATCGGTCGACGGCAGCGATACATACGCGTCGTCAGACGATCATCGGCCCTTCGGCGGTGCCGGTCGTGAACTGCCTGATGATCGGGTCGTCGGTGCTCTTGAACTCTGCCGGGGTGCCGACCTTGCGGAGGCCGCCCTGGTAGACCATCGCGATCCGATCGGCGACGCTGAAGATCGAGACCAGGTCGTGCGAGACGACGATGCTGGTCACGCCGAGCGTGTCGGAGAGCTCGCGGATCAGTCGGTCGACGCGGCGCGCGCTCACCGGATCGAGCGAGGTCGTCGGCTCGTCGAAGAGCACGTAGCGCGGGTCCACCGTGAGCGCGCGCGCGATGGCCACGCGCTTGCGCATGCCGTCGCCGAGCTCCGAGGGGTACTTGCCGCCGAACTCCTTCATGTGGACCTGGTCGAGCCGTTTGTCCGCCTCGGCGAGCGCGTCCTTGTCCTTCATCCCTTTGTGCTTTCGCAGCGGGAGGGCGACGTTCTCGGCGCAGGTCATCGAGTCGAACAAGGTCGAGTGTTGGAACACCATCGCGACCTTCATGCGGATTCGATAGAACTGCTCCTCGGTGAGGTGCGCGATGTCCTCGCCGTCGAGGAGCACCTCGCCGCTGTCGGGCTTGAGCAGGCCGACCAGGTGCTTGATGCACACGCTCTTGCCGGCGCCCGACGCGCCGATGATGAAGAAGACCTCGCCGTCGTTCACGTCGAACGACACCCCCGCGAGGACCGTCTTCGGCCCGAAGCTCTTCTTGATGTTGCGGAACTGGATCATGGGACGAAGCCGCAGCAGGTCTGCCCGGTCGACGAGACCGTGAGCATGCCCGTCCCACCGTAGTCGAGGTTGGCCGTGCATGCAGAGCCCGAGATCGGCTGGGTGCCGCCGATCGCGGGCGTGCAGGGCGCGCTCGACGCGAGGCCGCAGCTCCACGTGCCCGAAGTCACGGTCGCGGCCTTCGGGCTCATGTAACAGAGGCCGGTGCCGCCGTTGCGACGGGCCGTCGTGTTGAAGACGACGTTCGCTCCGAACTCCCCCTTGCACGCTTCGAGTCCAGTCCCCGCGATGTAGACGCCGCCCCCCGGGTTCTCGAGGAAGGTCGTGTTCGTGACCTTCACGCTCGGTCCGATTCCGCCGTTGGTCGCGCCGTCGCACTGCAGGCCGAAGTTGCCGTTCTTCGTGACGGTCACGCCGTCGAGCGTCACCTGCGCGAAGCCCGCGACGTGGATGCCGGTGGTCCGGTTCTCCGTCACGAGGACGCCCGAGAGGTTCACCGGCGCGAGCGTCGAGGTCACGTAGATCCCCGCCGACACACTGTTGCTCACCTGGTTCATCCCGCGGACCGACACGCCGGGCCCGATGTTCGCGCCGGCCGCGCCCGAGACGCGGATCCCGATCGGCGCCCGCACGGTCGTCGACGAGCTGTCGACGCGGACGTTCTTCACGACGAGGCTCGCGTTGTTGGTGAACTGATAGAGCTCGATCCCGGACTCGCCGCAGTCCTGCAGGTGCAGGCGCGCCGGGTCGGTCGCGTCGTCGCCGCCGATGGTGACGCGGATGTTCTTGCCGTAGGGCGAGGAGAGCGAGATGCACTGCACGCGCACGTCGCGGATCGAGCTCGGGAGCGCCGCGGTGGAGGTGATCAGCGGCGCCGACGCCGTGGCGCCCGACGTGCTGCTGTCCTCGACGCGGATGCCTTGGTAGCCGCCGCGGATGACCACCCCCGGTCCGAGCGTGGGGCTCGTTCCGCCGCGCACTACGATGCCGGCGCCGGTGAAGGTCGCGAAGTTGCGGATGCCATGGATGACGACGTTCTTCACGACGCCTTCGCTGCCGGTCGTGACCTTCGATGCGTCGAAGAGGATCCCCACGGTGCCGAAGCTCTTGTCGTGGAGCTTCCGCGGTTCGAGCGTCATGTTCTCGAACCCGATCCCCGGCGCCTTGACGTCGAAGATGGCAAAGTCGTTGGTGACGCCGCTCGTGATTACCGTCTCGGCGGGATCGCTGCTGGTCCCCTTGAAGATCAGGCGCGGCGACGTGCTCGGAATCTCCACCGGGAGGACGTCACAGCTCCCCCCCGTGCCCGCAGCGGTGCACCCTTCGCCGTAGCGGAACGGCGTGACGAACCCCGCGCGGATCGCGATGGTGCTGGCCACCGTGGCGCTCGCGACGGCTTTTGTGATCGTCTGATAGGGACACCCGGGCGAGCCGTTTCCGGTGGTGTCGCTCCCCGACGGCGCGACATGGATCTGGCCCGGAATCACGGTGCAAGAGAGCGGCGCCGTGTCCGGCCCAACCCGTGTGTCCATCGCCACATCGACCCCCACCTGCGTGTCCCCACCCGCATCCGCGACCGCGTCCGCATCCGCATCCGCGTCCGCATCCGCATCCGCCTGCGCGTTCGCGTCCGCGTCCGCCTGCGCGTTCGCGTCCGCCTTCGCATCCGCGCTCACCGCGGTGTCCGACGTGGTCGTGTCTGCGGTCGTCGCATCCACGACGTCCTCCACGAGCGCATCGACCCGCACATCCACAGGCGCGTCGGCCGCGACGTCCGCGATCCCGGCTTCGTCCCCACCCTCGACCGCAGGCTCCTCGGCGTCTCCGCCACCACACCCGACCAACGCCACCACCACCAAGCCGAGCAAGCTGCGCATACTTGATCCTAGTCGTCGTTCGCGATCGTTCCGGTGGCTTTCGGCTTCGCGAGCCCCGCGCCCACCGGCGCCGAGAGCTCCACGAAGAACGTCTCGTCCGGCTCGATGACGTTGTTTCCGTTGACGGTCACCGTCACCGTTTTCTTCAGCTCGCCGGGGGCGAACGTGAGCACGCCGGATGTACCGAGGTAATCGATGGCGGGCGTCGCCGTGCCCGCGGTCGTCGCGTACGAGACCTTGACCTCGGACGAGCTCGCGCGCGCGAGGGTGACTTCGAACACGAACGCCGTCGTCGTCGCGTGCGCGCCCTCGGGCTTGGTGACGTCCGCCACAGAGAGCGCGGGCGGCGCGTCGTCGTCGACGATCGTCACGACCGCGACCGACTTGCCGAGGGCCGCGTTCTGCGGATTGGAGAGCGTCACGTGGACCGTCTCGTCGGGCTCGAGCTCGGTGTCGCCTTGGATGGCGATCTCGAGGGCCACCGTCGTGAGCCCGGGCTCGACGACGACCTTGCCGGTCTCCGCGATGTAGTCGACGCCCGCGGTGCCGGTGCCGTCGCTCGTGAGGTAGTCCACCGTGACCGGGAGCGCGCTCGGCGCGGAGAGGCGCACGATGAGCGA
>JBKJQC010000402.1:0-7682 GCA_046593995.1 Polyangiales bacterium | reverse complement strand
GAGCGACGAGAGGGCGCGGCCGCGATCGGCAGACACTCGAACCTCCGTGCCTCCGTGCCTCCGTGCCTCCGTGTTCAATCCAATCTGCGCGGGACGGGCTACGGCTTCTGCAGCTTCGCGGCATGTGCGCGCGCGTCGGTCGCAGCGACGTCGAACCCGGCCCGCGCCAACACCTCCGCATAGCGCTGCCAGATCTCGGCGTCGGTGGCGAAGAGACGCTCGATGCGGTCGTGGAGGTCGACGGCGAGCGACTCTCGACGCGCCGCTCGCAGCATGTCGAGCCACTCGAGCAAGAGCTGCCGGTCCGAGGGACGGACGTCGATCGCCGCGCGCATGTGCGCGAGAGCCCCCGCGTGATCGGAGAGATTCATACAGACGACGGCGAGATTCCGGTGCGCTGTCGGGTACTCTCGATCGAGCTCCAGAGCCCGCTCCAGCAATGGCCGGGCCCCCGCCCAGTCGTGCTCGTCCATGAAGACCGAGGCGAGGTTGTTGTAGGCCTTTGGATAGATCGGGCGGAGGGCGATCGCTCGGCGGAAGGACTCTTTCGCTTCCTGCGACCGCCTCTGAGCCCGAAAGAGCATGCCGAGATTGAGATGAACGACCGGGTCGTCCGGGGAGATCGCGAGCGCAGCGCGAAGCTGGCGCTCCGCCGCGACATGGTCTCCACGCCGCAGGTACGCCATCGCGAGGTTGGTACGCCCGAGGTAGAACTGGGGGGCGTGCTCGATCACGCTCGACCACAGAACGACGTCGTCGTGCCAGACCGCGCTTCTCTCCACCGAGAGCGCACCCCACAGGGCCATGATCCCGACCGTCGCGGCCACGACGAGCGCCGCGATCGCCGGGCGCGTACGATCGACGAGAGCGTCGATCCCGGCGCCGCAGCCGATGGCGAACCCGACGGACGGCAGATAGAGATATCGATCCGCCATCTCGATCGGGATCGGAATGATGTTCATGACCGGCAAGAGCGCGATCGTGAACCAGAGGAGGACGAGCAGGGGAGCTCGGGTCCGAGTGCGCAGCACGGCGGCCACGGCCCAGGCGGCCGCGATGACGACGGCGCTCACGATGAATCGGGAATCAGCGACGGTGAGCACGGGCGACAACACGTAGCGGGCCGAGAGATCGAACGGCGCGACGAGGGTCCCGAGGTAGCGCGCGTAGACCACCGTCATCGTCAGGAGCCCGGTCAGGCGTGTGCCCCCGGGGGGAGGGACGATGACGCCGTTGCGGGACCCGATGACCAGGAAGAGCGGAAGCACGGCGAGCGCGAGGAGCGCGAACGGTGCAATGGATAGAGCACGCGCGCGAGCACGCCGCTCCGTGAAGGCCCAATCGACCGCCCACAAGAGCGCGGGGGTGACGATGGCAATTTGTTTGAATCCGAGCGCGACGACCATCGCGAGCAGCGCGCCCGCGTAGAGGAGCGCACGCGAACGCCCCGTCGCGCTCGTGGAGCGGAAATACAGCCCGACGGAGAGCAGCACCGCCGCGGTGAAGGTGGGATCCTTCAACGAGGCGATCCAAGCGACGCTCTCCACGTGGACCGGATGGACGGCGAACAAGCTCGCGGCGATGAGCGCGCCCCTCTCGCGGATCCAGGGTCGCGCGCACCAGAATACCAGGAGGCACACGCAGAGATGTACGACGATCTGCGCAACGTGGTAGGCGACCGGATCGAGTCCGCGGTAATAGAATATCAGGGCATACGCGAGGTCCCTGAGCGGAAGGTATTCGAGGTGTCGACCGCTGAGCGCATCGCTCGGGTTCAGCGCGCGCAGCAGCCCGCTCAGGCCATGCGGCTGGACCCGCGGGTTCTCCGTCACGAGCAGCGTGTCGTCCCAGTTCAAGAACTCGCCCGCAGGGACACGCGCGTTCAGCGCGATGACGCAGAGCGCCAGGGCGACGAGCGGAAGCGAACGTCGTAGGGCGGTCCCGACGTCCAGGCCACGCTTCACGCCGGAGCCACGTGCCGGCTCGTCCATCAGGTGCCGGGACGCTTCTTCTCGAGCTCCTGCTTCGCGAGCTTGGCGACCTGCGCGGTGACGTTCTTCGACTTGGTCAGCTTCTTCAGCTCGTCGACGCGGAGGTGGGGCAAGAGGCGGAGCGCGGTCGAGACGGGCGTCCGCGGGTTCGACACGAGAGCGAACTTGATCTGATGCGACCTCACGAGCTCGCCGTTCATGGCGATGAGTCGGAGGACGTCCTCGCTCACCGCGCGGCTCGCCGCGTACCCCGCGGCCTCACTCTCGCGCAGGAGCGGGCTCCGCACGACGGCGGCCGCGACGAGGCGGTTCTTGTCGCGCACGAGGAGGGCGCGTGCCGAGCCGCCGCCGAGCGTCGCGGTGCGGATCTTCTGCGAGACGGTCATCGCGCGGATCCGCTGATCGAGCGGGAGCGCCTTCTCCACGACCTGCACGACGCCGTCCTCGTCTTCCGCCACGGCGGCCGCCGCGAGCCCCTCCGCGTCGAGGCGCTCGGCCTCGGCGTGCGCTTCGGCGAAGAGGATGTCGTCCGGCGAAGGGTCCGCGTCGGGCTCGATGATCAGCTCGTCCCTGATCGCCTCGGCGGCCTCGCGGAACGCAGGGATCGCGAGCTCCTTCCCGTTGCGCACCGCGAGGTCGAGCACGCGGTCGGCCGTCGACATGCGCGTCTTCTTGTTCATGTAGAGCGCCTCGATGATCTCGGGATGCTCGAGGAGCTTCTGCTCGTTCGTGGCGACGAGCTCCGTCGTCTTTTCTCCGCCGGTCTTCGCGAGCCACACGACGGTGCCGACGGCGACCGCGGGGTTCATCACGAGCTTCTCGACGTTCGCGATGTCGTCGCCGTAGAGGACGGCGAGCAGGTGCAGGATCCCCGCGGGTGTCTCGGGCGAGCCGAGCGCGCCGCTGAGGATCGGCGGCGCGAGCTTGACGAGGGTGGCCTCGGCGGCCTGCTTCGCGGCGGGCTCGACGTGCGCGAGGTCCTCCCGAGCGAGGAGCGCGATGACCGTCACGATCTGCTCGGGCTTGAGCCCAGGCACGGCGCCGCGCGCGGCCATCATGCGCATCGGCGCCGGCGCGGTCGCGCCGATCACACGCTGCACAGGGGGGGGCAGGGTGGCGAGATCGATGGGCGGCTCGAAAGGCATGGGTCCCGACGATACCTCGCAAGTCGCCGGACGGGGCGATCCGCGCGCGCAGAACGGCTATGGAACCCATATGGAGAACCCGCGGTCGGCCGAGCCTCCCGTACTCGCGAGGGCCCCTCTCGCCGGCCGCACGATCGCGCTCTGCGTGACCGGCGGGATCGCGGCCTACAAGGCCGTCGTGGTCGCGCGCCTCTTGCTCGCCGCCGGTGCGAAGGTGCTCCCGCTGCTCACCCACTCCGGCGCGCGCTTCGTCGGGAAGGTGACCCTGAGCGGGATCTGCGGGGAGCCCGTCGTCGACGACATGTGGGACCCGAAGTTTGCGGGCGAGGTGCATGTGGCGATCGCCGATCGCGCCGATCTCGTCCTGGTCGTGCCGGCCACCGCCGACTTCCTCGCGCGGCTCGCGCACGGGCGCGCGGACGATCTCGTGGCAGCGCTCGCCCTCGTCGCGCGCTCACCGGTCCTCGTCGCGCCAGCGATGCACCCTCGGATGTGGGAGCACGCGGCGACGCAACGGAACGTGTCGACGCTCGCACGCGACCGGCGCGTGACCTTCGTCGGCCCGGTGAGCGGCGTCGTCGCCTCCGGTGACGTCGGCATGGGGCGCATGGCCGAGCCGGACGCGATCGTCGAGGCCGTGATGGCGACGCTCGGGCCGCGCGCCGATCTCGCGCATCGCCACGTGGTGGTCACCGCCGGACCGACGGTCGAGGACCTCGATCCCGTGCGCTTCCTCGGCAACCGCTCGACGGGGAAAATGGGTTTCGCCGTCGCGGCCGCGGCCGTCGCCCGCGGCGCGAAGGTCACGCTCGTGACGGGACCGGTGATCCTGGAGACCCCGAGAGGCGTCGATCGGATCGACGTTCGCTCTGCGCTCGACATGCAGGCCGCGCTCGATCGCGTGCTCGGCGAGGCGCTCGACGGCGCCGACGCGTTGATCATGGCCGCTGCGGTCGCCGACTACCGTGCGCGAGAGATCGCCGAGGCGAAGACCAAGAAGGCCGCGGGTGAGACGCTCACGCTCGACCTCGTGAAGAACCCCGATCTGCTCGCAGGCATCGGCGCGCGTCGCGCGGGCCGTACGCGTCCGGTGCTGGTCGGTTTCGCGGTCGAGACGAACGATCTCGTCGAGTACGCGAAGAAGAAGCGCGCGCAGAAGCGCGTCGACATCGTGGTCGGAAACCTCGCCGCGCATGGGTTCGGAGGCGACGACGACGAGGTGGTGATCGTCTCCGAGGGCGCCGAACGGGCGCTCCGCGCCAGCAAGCGCGTCATCGCGGATGCGATCCTCGACGACGTGCTCGGGAGGCTCTCGTGATCGACCTCGCACGTGTCCTCGCGGCCGATCGCGCTCACGTCTGGCACCCGTACACGCCGATGGACGAGTGGCGCGCGCGCCACGATCCGCTCGTCGTCGTACGCGCGGAGGGGGCGTGGCTCGAGCTCGCGAGCGGCGAGCGCGTCCTCGACGGCAACGGCTCGTGGTGGGTCTCGACCCTCGGCCACAACCACCCGCGCCTCGTGGCCGCGTTGAAGCGGCAGGCCGACGCGCTCTGCCACGTCGCGCTCGCGGGGATCACCCACGAGCCCGCCGCGCTCCTCGCCGAGGAGCTCGTCGCCGTCGCGCCGAAGGGGCTGACGCAGGTCTTCTTCTCCGACGACGGATCGACCGCGATCGAGGCCGCCGTGAAGATGGCGGTGCAATACCACCAGCAGGTCGCGAACAAATCGGGCTCGAAGAAGACGCGCTTCCTCGCGCTCGACGGCGCGTTCCACGGCGAGACCATCGGCGCGACCAGCCTCGGCGGCGTGGAGGTCTTCCGCAGGCCTTTCGCGTCGGTCGTGTTCGACTGCGTGCACGTACCCTCGCCGGCCGGTGACGAGCGGAGCTGCGCGCCGGCGTGGGCCGAGGCGTTCGACGCGATCGCGACGATCGTCGAGGAGTCGCACGAGACGATCGCCGGGCTCGTGCTCGAGCCGATCGTGCAAGGGGCGGCGGGCATGCGCATCTACCCGCCCGCGTATCTACGCGCCGTCCGCGACCTGTGCACGAAGCACGACGTGCTCTTGATCGTCGACGAGGTCTTCACCGGCTACGGCCGCCTCGGTTCGATGTGGGGGTGCGATCTCGCCGAGGTGTGCCCAGACCTGATGTGCGTCGCGAAGGGGTTCACCGGCGGCATGCTGCCGATGGCGGCGACGCTCGCGACCGATCGCGTGCAGGCGGCGTTCGGCGGCGGCCGCGCGCGCGCGTTCCTCTACGGCCACAGCTACTGCGGCAACCCGCTCGGAGCGGCCGTCGCGCGCGAGGTGCTCGCGGTGTATCGCGAGGAGAACATCGTAGAAGGCGTCGCTCCGCGACATGCGGCCATTGCTGCCAAGCTGGAGGCGCTTTCGTCGTTGCCGCGCGTGCGCGAGGTGCGCACGATCGGCTGCATCGGCGCGGTCGAGCTCCGCGACGGTGCGAGCGACGAGCGCGCGCAGAGCTCGGTCAAGAGCGTGGTCACCGCCGAGTCGACCGATGATCTCGGATACACGGCGTCGGTCGGCTGGCGCGTCTACGACGAGGCCCGCACGCGCGGCGCGTACCTGCGGCCGCTCGGAAACGTCGTCTACGTATGCCCGCCGCTCAACGTACCGATGGGCGATCTCGATCGTCTGCTCGGGATCGTCGCCGAGAGCATCGCGGCCCTGTGAATCGCGGCTGACTCAATCAGCAATCCCGATTCTCGAGCTCGGCGTACCTGATCGATTGAACACGGAGGCACGGAGGCACGGAGCTCTCAGAGTCTGCCGTTCTCTTCTCGGACGCCTCGTTGCCCCTCGGCTCTTGGACGCCGTCGGGGGCCGCCGAGAGCACCCGGAGTCGGCAGTGCAAAGTCGGGGACGCCTTCGGAGCGACCGAATGACGAACGCAGAAAGCAGCGATCGGCAGCCGCTCGAAACTCCGTGCCTCCGTGCCTCCGTGTTCAATCCGTTCTGCGGTCGGGCGATCGAGTATCACGGTCGGCCATCACGCGCCGCACGCCTGCATCTCGACGGGCGTGCGCGCGAGCAAGCAGGCGCGGCGACGCCAGGGATCTTCCTTCGGGCGCCCCGCGACGCGGGCGACCTCCGCGCACAGGCGCGCGACGGTCGGCTCAGCGGGCGCGAGGTCGAGCGCGGCGGCCGCGAGCGCGACCCCCTCCTTCCCCTTCGCAGCGGCGGCGGCCGCGAGCACGATCGCGAGCGTCGCCCGATCGTCCGCGCGCGGGAGCGCGTCCGGCTCGAGCAGGACCTCGAGCGGCTTCCTCCGCAGCCGCATGCGCGCGGCCCAGCGCCGGGCCGAGGACGAAGGCGCGGAGAGCGCGCGCGCCTCGACGTCGTCGGCCGTCTCCACCGACCATGTGGCCTGCGCCTCGATCAACGTCGCCGCTCCGTCGAGCTCGGGGCACGCGCTGCGTACGCCGTCCGCGGCGATTGCGACCGTCTTCGGGTCGGCCTTCGCCGCGATGTCTTCGAGCGCGCGCAGCCGCCCGGAGCACGGTCCCTCGACGTCCTCCGACGCGATCTCGGACGAGAGCGCGGAGCTCCGCAGCGACAAGGACCACGAGGCGACGCCGCTCTTGTCGACCACGTCGCGCACCATCGACTTCGCCTGCGCGCCCACCACGTCGTCGAAGGTCGCCGCCGCCGTCGCCGCGGCGATCGCGCGCTTGCCGTCGCCTTGTCGGGCCGACACCTCGGCGAGTGCACGCCACGCGGACGCGTCGGTCGGATGGAGCACCACGAGCTCTTCGGCGCGCGTCCGTGCCTTTGCGAGCGCGCCGTCACGGAGATCGAGCTCGATCAGCAGCAACGCCGGCTCGACCGCGTCCCCGTCGGCCTCGAGCGCGCGCGAGAAGTCGGCCCGCGCGGCCGCGCGATCCTCCGCGGTCTTCCCCGACATCAGGCGGCAGCGTCCGCGGTTCGTCCACGCGCGCTCGAGGTCGGGATCGACCCGGAGCGCGTCGTTGATCGCGAAGATCCCCGCCTGCAGCTTCCCGACGTGGCACAACGCGAGCCCGAGACGCGCCTGGAGCTCCGGTCCATCCGGATCCTCGTCGCGGGCGCGGATCAGCCAGTCGACCGCGCGCGGCCAGTCACCGCGCGCCTCCGCGATCGAAGCCTGCAACGACGCGGAATACGCCCCGCTCGACACGAAGCGTCCGACCCGCGCACGACCTGCGTGCACGCGCACGACCTCGTAGTCGCTCGCGCCACACCCCGTAGCGAACGCGACTGCGCAATGAAGTGCCAACGCGGGGACGAACGAGCGGAGGCGCACGGGTAGGCGACAGCAGGTTAGAACGACTTGAGGTCCGTGAGGATGCGCTTCGAGATGACGATGCGCTGGATCTGCCCGGTGCCCTCGAAGATGTCGTAGACCTTGATGTCGCGGAACCACTTCTCGAGGAGCGCATCCTCTCGCTGGATCGTGCCGTCGGCCCCGAGGATCTCGATGCACTCGAAACACGCGCGGACGGCGGCCTGCGCCGCAGCCGCCTTCGACATCGAGGCTTCTTTC